>JALRGF010000309.1 GCA_023253495.1 Verrucomicrobiales bacterium | reverse complement strand
CAGAACATCAGCTCGCAGACCGGACGCAGACCAAGCATCGAAGCCCCCACCGCCATGCCGATGAACCCGGCCTCGCTGATCGGCGCATCAATCACCCGCTTGTCCCCGTGTTTTTTCCAGAGCCCCTGAGTGACCTTGTATGCCCCGTCGTACTCGGCGACCTCCTCGCCGATCAGGAAGACATTCGGGTCGCGTTGGATTTCCTCGTCAAAGGCTTCGTTCAGAGCCTGGCGGTAGGTGATGGTGCGCATGATGAAACAAATAGGAATCGGCGGAAACAGAGAAGCCGAAGGACTGTCACAGGAGCGCCGGCGCCTCCGCCGCACCTCCCCGCTTCGCCCGTCCCGGCCGTCCCGGAACCGGTTCAATCATTGAAAAAATGACGTCCGGTCCGTCCGGCCGGGGTGTCGTGGTCGACCTCGTGATAGACGTCGCTGAAAATGTCATCCGTGGTCGGAAACGGGCTGGCATCGGCAAAAGCGACCGAGGCGCGGGTCTCGGCCACCGCCGCCTTTTTCATCTCCTTGATGTCGGCCTCGCTGGCCACCCCTTCACCGATGAGCTTGGCGCTGAAGTTGTCAATCGGGTCGAAGTTCTTCCGGTAATGTTCGATTTCGTCCTTGGTCCGATAGCCGTCCTGGGGCGTCTTCCCCTTGTGTTTGGCGTCGGCGACCGAGTGTCCCTCGTAACGGTAGGTGGCGATTTCGAGCACGGTGGGGCGGCTCTCGGTGTGGGCGCGCTGGATGGCGCGGCCGACCACCTCGCGGACCTCGTAAAGGTCGGACCCGTTGCGGACGACGTCCCAGATGATGCCGTAGCCGGCGGCGCGTTCGGCCAGGCAGGTATTGTAAGCGCTGGAACGTTTCTGGCTTGTGCCCATCGAGTAGCCGTTGTTCTCGATGACGTAGACGACCGGCAGGTCCCAGAGGCCGGCGAGGTTGAGCGACTCGTGGTAGGCTCCCTGATTGACCGCCCCGTCTCCCATGAAGGCGAGCGCACACCCTTTCAGGCCCTTGTATTTGAGCGCAAAGGCCAGGCCCAGCCCCAGCGGGGTCTGGCCGCCGACGATGCCGTGGCCGCCCCAGTAATTCTTGTCCGGGGCGAAGAAGTGCATGGAACCTCCCTTGCCTTTCGAGCACCCGGTGCTTTTCCCGAAGAGTTCGGCCATGCACTCATCCATGCTCATGCCGACAGCCAGGGCGTGCCCGTGATCGCGATACGCGGTGATGACGTGGTCATTGTCTCCCATCAGGGACACGGTTCCGACGGCGACGGCTTCCTGCCCGATATAGAGGTGCAGGAACCCGCCCATTTTTTTCTTCTGGTACTGCTCGAGCGCCCCGGTTTCAAACTCCCGGATGCGGATCATGTCACGCAACAGATGCCGTTTCTGCTCGGCAGTGAGCGCGGCATTGACCTCGGTTTTCGAGAAGTCGACGGCGGAATCAGCAAGGACAGGCATGGCAGATGGGGCGCTGGAAACGGGTGAGGGACGGCAGATCAGAGGGGCGGTGGAAGAGCAACGGTACCGTCAGCCGGGCCTGGAGCCGGCCGGGCAGCCGGCCGGGCGGCCGCGGCGGTCCGGGGGTGACAGACGGCGATCATCAGACCGATGAACAGCAGGTCTCCGGCCAGCGACTTGACCAGAAACCACCAGCTGGGCGGCGCCCCCGGAATCGGCAGCCCGACGGTCTGGGACTGCAGCCAGCCACCGAAGGTGCGCGCATAGGCGGGCTCAAATATCCAGGCCACCGTGTTGCTCGTGAGATAAAAAACCACCGTGCCAGCCACCGTCATGCCGAGCACCGCGGAGACGCGGCGGGAACCACGGATCGTCCAGGCCAGCGCGAAGACGAGTCCAAAACACAGAGCAACCGCCGCCGTGTACGGGCTGGCCAGCGGCCAGCCCCGGGCCCAGTTGACGACCAGCGTGGAAACAAAAAGCGCCCCGAAGGGCACCGCCAAGGCCACTCGACGTGGCAGGTAAATGGCTCCGGCGACGACGACCGCCGCCAGCGGAGCGACGTTGGCCAGAATCAACGATACCGGACCGCCGGCCAGCGGACCGATCAGGCGGAAAACCGCCACCGCCGCCACCAGAATCAGGGCTGCTGCCACATCGTGCATCCGACGATCATAGGAGGGCGGCGCCGCTCTGCAACGGCTTTGACGCACGACCCGGCGAAATGCCCGGATCGGCCCGCACCGCCCGCTTCCGCCCTTTTCGGCCTCACTTCGCCTCGCCCCGCATCCAGTCGACAATCATCCCGATTTCCCCGGCGGTCAGCTCGCCCTTTTCCCCGTAGGCCGGCATGCGGTCGTTGTTCCGTCCGTAAAACCGCTCGTGGGCCGGATTATGGATGAAATCGATGGTCCATTGCCGGCTGCCCCAGCCGTCCAGATCCGGGCGCCCCGAGGTCTCGTCGCGCCATTTGTGGCAGTCGGTGCAGGACAGCCCGTCCTCTCCCAGCAGCGCCGCCCCTTCGGCGATGACGGCGGCGTCGCGCGCATCCTCGGCGGCCTGGGAGGCGAGTTTGGCCTCGGCGCTCAGGGCGATGACCACTTTTTCCAGCTGGGCCTTCTGCGCGGGCGTGTAGGCCGCGACGTCTTCGGTGACAAACGTGACCATCTTGCTGACCTTCCTTCCTTCCGGCGGTTTGACGAAGGCGGTTTCCCCCCAGTACCGCGGGGTCGTCAGGTGCGCCGGGTCGAGAAATTCCCGCAACCAGCGGCGGGAACCGAAACCGGCCAGGTCAGCGGCACTGGCCTCCGTGGCCAACGGCCGCCCCGTGCCGTCATGGCCGTCAAACGAATGGCAGGACGCGCATTTGCGGGCGAACAGCCGCGGTCCCTGGGTCACCGCGTCCTTCGCCAGCACCGAAAGAATGCCGTCGGGCGGCAGCCCGTGCGCTGACTGCGCGAGGTGGCGGGCACGGGCGGCCTCGGCCTGAGCGCGGGCCAGCGCCGCCTGATGATCCGGGTCGCGCCAGTCCTGGAACCACGTCAGTCCGGTCAGGACGGCATACCCGAGCACCCCGGCCCCCACCGCCACCACATTGAGCCGGTGACCGAATTTCCAGCGCGCCAGCAACGGCATCAGCATCAGGAACCCGAAGGCCAGCCCGGGCAGGATCATCGCCGGAATGATCTGGCGCGCCCCGCCGAACACCTCGAGGTGCAACAGCTTGAAAAGAAACAGAAAATACCACTCCGGCCGCGCCGAGGAATCCGCCACCGACGCATCGGCCGGCGCCTCCAGCGGCGCCCCGCGCATCACCAGCGTGACGCCGAGCATCGCCGCAAAAAAGGCCGCACCCGCCGCCGCATCCCGCCACGCCTGCGCCGGAAACCAACGGTCGCCGCCCGCCGCCACCGGCGTCCGCCCGCCGCCCTCACCTTCCGCCACGGCACCGGGCGCCCCCCCGGCAGCGGCCGTCCGCCCTGCCGCCAGCCGCACCTGCCGCCGGAAAAGCACCGTCTGCAATACGATCAACCCGATGGTCACCGCCGGCAGCACCCCGACATGCAGCACCATCACCCGCTGCAACGTGGCCTGCCCCGGCTGCGGCCCGCCCAGAAACAACTCGCGCAGCCACGGCCCGATGACCGGTGTATTCGCCATCAGACCGCTGCTGACCGTCGACGCCATGAACCCGCGGCGGTCCCAGGGCAGGATGTACCCGGTGAACGACGTGCCCAGCACCACCCCGATCATCACCACCGTCAGCCAGAACGAAAACTCCCGCGGCGCCCGGTACCACCCGCCGATCACCAGCTGCAGCAGATGGCCCACCAGCAGCACCACCATCACCTGCGCCGTATAATGATGCAGACCGCGCACCACCCAGCCGCCGGTCACCCCGGTCTGGATATAGTGGACACTTTCCCACGCGCTCACCACTCCGGGCGAATAAAACAACCAGAGCACCGTCCCCGTCACCGCCTGACAGAATAACGCGAAGAGGACCAGCGAGCCCCAGACCCGCCGCCAGCCGGCACCTCCCGGCACCGCATGAAACAGCAGGTCGCTCAAAAACCCGATCACTCCGGTCCGGGCCTCCAACCAGTCAACAAGGGATCGCATCACTCAGGGGTCACAGAGGAAATCAGGGACGCGCCACCGGGCCGGCGCACCGCCAAGGTCACGCCGGTTTCTTCTCCGCGGTGTTGGGGGTGAAATTCTGAAAACGGACCCAGACTTCGCGGCCGCGCAACTCGACGTCCAGGGAATCCAGATCGCGCGGGCTCGGGGAGTCCGCCGCCAGCCGCGCCCCGTCAGCCGCAAACCGGCTCTCATGCAGCGGACAATAAAAATCCCCGGTGTCCTCACGCCACGTGATCGGGCCGCTCACATGCGGACACGAAGCATTGAACGCCCGCACCTGCTCCGGCGCCGTCCTCATCAGAAAGACCGAGCCGATCGACCGCCGCGAAAATTTCAACCAGGCTTCCGTCGGCTCAGCCAGCACCTGATAGAGCTGCGGCGCACCGTCGACCGGCAGGTCGTCCATCCCGGCCAGCCGCACCAGCAGCCCGGAGTCGCGCCGCTCGATCAACGGGTGCGCAACCACCACCGCTCCGGCCACCACCGGCCCCATCAACGCACAGCCACCCAGCCCGAAACACGCGATCTGCTGCAGGAACTGCCGTCGCGTCGCCTCGTCATCCCGTCCTGCCGCTTCCGTCGCGGCAGGCGGCGTCCCGGCAACGGGTTCTTCAGGGTCGGGACGATCGGGCATGCCTGAAGCATCGCCGCCACCGGGGATCCGACAAGGCAGGGATCGCCTTCCGCCACCGGCAAGCAATTTCCTAGGAACGGGTGAGCCGATGTCTCACCCCCGGGAAGCCGGCGCCCGGGCGCCGGCCACCGGTTTCCCCACCCCGGAATACGCCCGGGCTCACGCTTTCTTCGCCGCCAGCTCGCCCCGCACCTTCTCCAGCAGCGCCTTGGTCGCCCGGATGCCGGCCGGCTCATCCAGCTTGCTGCCTTCGTACTCGATGCCGACCCAGCCGTGGTAGCCGTGCTTTTTCACCACCAGATCGAGCATCTTCCGGTAGTCGGTGGCCGTCTCGTCACCGCTCGCCGGGTCAAAGTCATGGCTCTTCGCGCTCACGCCCTTGGCGAAAGGCATGGTCTCGTCGACCCCCTTGTAGCGGTCGTACCCATGGAAGTTGCCGAAGTCCGGCAGCGTCCCGGCGTTGGGCAGGCCGACCTCCTTGATGGTCGCGGCCAGCCATTCGCCATTGCTGGAGAGGCCGCCGTGGTTTTCGACGATGATGTTGATGTCGTGGGGCTTGGCAAATTCGGACAGCTTGCGCAGCCCGTCGGCGGCGCGCCGCCCCTGTTCGGCCGGTGTGCCCTGGTCGCCGGTGGCCGCGTTGACGCGGATGCTGTGGCACCCGAGGAATTTGGCGGCCTCGACCCATTTCTTGTGGTTGTCGACCGCCTGCTGGCGCTTGGCGTCATCGGGGTCACCGAGATTGCCCTCGCCATCGCACATGATGAGCACGGCGGTCACGCCGTGGTCGGTGCAGCGCTGCTTGAGTTCACGCAGGTACGCCTGGTCCTGAGCCTGGTCCTTCCAGAACTGGTTCACGAACTCGATGCCGTCGATCCCGTAATCATTTTTCGCCGCGGCCGGGAAATCGATATTTTTCATCTTGCCCGCGAAATGCGCTTTGTGCAGCGACCATTGGGCCAGGGAAATCCGGAACAGCGGAGCCGCCTCCTCGGCACGGAGCGGCGCGGGCACGGCCGGCAGCACAAGGGCGGACGCGGAGGTGGCGAGGAATCGTCGGCGGGTGATCATGATGGCAGATGTCTGGGGTTGGAACGCGCGGCCGGCAATCTCACCGGCCCGGAGCACTCTGGCCGCAGGGCGCCCCGGAGAAAAGGAAATTCCATATCAGGAAATGGCCGCCGCCGGCACCGGCCGCTCCCGCACCAAACACCACCGCTGCCACCACGACGGCCCCGCCCCCACCAGCAACCCGGCCACGAAACCGGCCAGATGCGCCCCCAGGTCCACCGACAGATCATCGCCCCCGGACCCGAACAAGCCGAGCAGCCCGAGCCCGCCGCCCAACGGCACCAGCCACGGGCGATGGCCGCGCAATCCGGCCCCGGACCGCGCCCAGGCCATCCCGTGCACCACCAGCAGCCCGACCGCCCCGAAGACGGCCGTCGACGCCCCCACCCCGGCAAACGGCTCCGGATAAAAAAACCGCGCCACCGCCAGATTCCCGAGGACCCCGGTCAACACCACCCACACCCAGCCCAGCCGGCACCCGTACGCCTGCAGCACAAACCACATCAGCAAACTGCCGAATGACACGTTGCCCAGCAGGTGCGCCAAGTCCGCATGCACCAGCAGCGCGGTCAACGGACGCCACCACTCGCCATGGTCAAAAATCCGCACGCCATCCCGCGTCCACTGACTCACCCAGCTTCCTCCGTGCGCCACCCGCCACCAGTGAATTCCCGCCAGCACCCCGGCCGCGAGCACCAGCCCGGGCCACGGCGAGCCCGGCATTTCCGGCGGCGGCCGGTCCCGCCACGCCGCCTCCGCCTCCTGCTGCTGCTCCCGGTCGTAGGCGGCCAGCTGCGCCCGCGCCAGCCCTTCATGTTCCTCCGGCACAAAGACCACCAG
>JALRGF010000269.1 GCA_023253495.1 Verrucomicrobiales bacterium | reverse complement strand
GTCGAGAAAGTCGATTTCGCCGGCCTCATAGCGCTGGCGGGCGAGCAGGTCCGCTTCGCGGGCCAGACGGGTGGCGGTTTCGAGGGTGGCAAGGCGCTCGGCCGAGCGACGGCAGGCAATCAGCGCGTTTTCGGTTTCGGTCAGCGCGGTGAGCACGGTGGCGCGGTACGCGAGCACCGCCTGTTCCTCCTCGGCGCGCGCGACATCGATGTTGGCCCGGATGCGGCCGGCATCGAAGATGGGTGAGGTGATGCGGGCGGCCAGACTGGCAGCAGCCGTTTCCGGATCGAACAGGCGGCTGGCGGAAAGGGTGTCGATGCCGAGGGAGCCGGAGAGGCCGAGCGACGGGTAGCGGGTGGCTTCGGTGGCCCGGGTGGACGCGGCGGCCGCGAGCACCTGATGGCCGGCTCGCCGAACGTCCGGTCGCTGGCGGAGGACGTCGGCGGGAATGCCCAGCGCCAGGCTGGCCGGCGGCATCGGGACGCCGCGGCTGCGGGCGAGCAGGTCGTCAAGGGTGCCGGGCGACTGCCCGGCGAGCCGCGCCAGTTCGTTTTTCCCCTGGCTGATCGCCTGTTCAAGGGCGGGCAGGCCGGCGCGGGCGGATTCCAGACTGCTCTGCGACTGGGTGGCTTCGAGCGAGTCAGCCTCTCCGGCCTTGAGGCGCCAGGCGGCGAGCTGGGCGGTTTCCTCGCGGGTGGTGATGTTCTGTTTCAGCACGGCGAGTTTGGCTTCGTTGGCGCGGAGGTTGGTGTAGGCGGCGGCCACTTCGGCGGCGAGCGACGCCTGCACCGAGTGAAAATCTTCGGTGGTGGCGGCGAGGGTGGCGGTGGACGCCTCGACCGAGCTGCGGATGCGCCCGAAGAGGTCGGCTTCCCAGGAAGCGTCCAGCCCGGCCGAATAAGCATCGGCGCTGGTGGTGCCGGCGGCGTCGGTGCGGCTGCGCCGGGTATTTGCGGAAGCTGAACCGTCAAGACTCGGAAAAAGCGCCGCCCGCTGGGCGTCGCGGTTCGCCCGGGCCGCGCGCACCCGGGCCACCGCGGTCCGGACGTCCGGGCTGTCCTCCAAAGCGGACGCAATGAGCCGGTTGAGCGTGGGGTCATCGAACCGCTGCCACCAGCGCGAGATGTCACGCTCCGCTGAGACCACCGGAAAAGCTCCCGCGTGCCGCCACTCCGCCGGCAACGCCATGGACTCCTCGGCCGGGGTGGAAGCGACACGGCAGCCGGTCAGGCCGGCAACGGCGAACCAGGCGGGAATGAGGGCGGAAACACATCTCATGGCGGGGGCTCGGTGAATGCGCACGCACCCCGACCCGGAGTCAACCTGAAGCGACCAAAAAGAATGCGTGCGCCCGCCTCACTAAATCAGCACTGGCCAAAATCCGTTTTCTGCGGTAAGTCCCGCCAAACCCTGTCTCTTGATTACCTGTTTCCCACTTCTTTATCTCTCATGAAACACTCCGCTCTCCTTGTTGCCGTGCTGTTCAGCCTGAGCGCCGTTCCCTCACCGGCCACCCTGTCGATGTGGCAGTCTGAAGTGGCGGCGGGCACCGCGCCAGCGGCCACTCTGTTCACCACCCTTACGTCGCCGGTGCTTTTTGATATCGGAGCGTTGAGCGGGGACCGCTCGCTGGAGTTTATTTTCAATGGCAATGCCGCCGCGGAGGGCTCGGTGTCCTCGGCTCTGATCGGCACGCAGTCGGCGGCGAACGGCCGCCAGGGGCTCAAATACGAACAGTGGAACAACACCGGCTTCTTCGGAGCCACGGCCTTCGGGGTGGCGGACTACACGTCGACAGTGCCCGTGCAGGACAATGTCACGCTCCATGCGGTTTTCACCTCGAACGGCACGACCACTGATTTCTACCTCAATGGCGCTTATGCTTACACCTTTGATGCCATGGGGCTGGCGCTGACCGGCGTCCAGGGGCTTGGAGCGGCGAGCAATGCGGACGGCACCGGGTTCTTCGATGTTCTGAGCGGCAGTGTTTTCGGATTTGCGAGCTATGACAGCGCGCTCTCCGCCTCGGAGATCAGCAGTCACTTTGCGGCTTTCCAGGCGATTCCCGAGCCCGGCACCGCCGCGCTGGCCGGACTGGCCGGGGTGATGGCGTTGCGTCGCCGGCGCCGCGAGACCGTCTAGGGCGCGGTGCGGCCCGGGCGCTGGAGGTGGGACCGGACTTCCAGGCCGGTCAGCGGCGGGCGCGGTCTTCCGGGTGCCCGCTCCCGACTTGTTTGGTGGGCGCGCACGTGGCCGGGCCTGCCGTGGTGGCGGGACAAATCCCGGGCGACAAGCGGTTGGGGGCGCCTAGCCTGCGGTTATGGCTCTATCGCGGAAGTTGTATTTGCTGGATGGGATGGCGTTGGCGTACCGGGCGCATTTTGCGTTGATCGGGCGTCCGATTCTGACGTCGACGGGGGTGAACACGACGGCGTTGTATCTGTTTACGAACACGCTGATCGAGTTGTTGAAGAACCGGCAGCCGACGCATCTGGCGGTGGTTTTTGACACGGCGGCGCCGACGGCTCGGCACGAGGTGTTTCCGGCGTACAAGGCGCAGCGGGAGGAGATGCCGGAAGATCTGTCGGTGGCGCTGCCGGCGATCCGGCGTCTGTGCACGGCGATGAACATTCCGGTGATCACGCTGGACGGGTACGAGGCGGACGACATCATCGGCACGCTGGCGCGGCGGGCGGAGGCGGCGGGAGACACGGAGACCTTCATGGTCACGCCGGACAAGGATTTCGGGCAGCTGGTCGGGCCGCATACGTTCATTTACAAACCGGGCAATGCCGGGGCTCCGCCGGAAATCCTCGGGGTGTCGCAGGTGTGTGCGCGATGGGAAGTGGAGCGGCCGGAGCAGGTCATCGACATCCTCGGTCTGATGGGGGATTCGGTCGACAACATCCCGGGGATCCCCGGGGTCGGCGAAAAGACCGCCAAAGCCCTGATCAAGCAGTTCGGATCGGTGGAAACGCTGCTGGCGCGCACCGGGGAGCTCAAGGGCAAGCAGAAAGAGAAAGTCGAGACCCACGCCGGGCAGGCGCGCCTTTCGCGACAGCTTGCCGCCATCGACACGGCGGTGCCGGTCGAGGTGACGCTGGACGATCTGGCGGTGCGTCCGCTCGACGAGGAAAAGACGCGGGCATTGTTCACCGAGTTTGAATTCAATGCGCTCGGGCGCCGCCTGTTCGGGGGTGACTTCAAGGCTGGTCGCGGAGGTGGTGCGGAGGCGGTGGCGGCGGAGACGGGCGGGACGGCCGCCGGCGCCGAGGGAGGGGTGGCCCATCCGGCCCGCCCGCTGGGGACGATCGATACGGTGGCGCATGATTACCGTCTGGTGCGCACGGCGGACGAACGCGCCGCCCTCCTTGCCGAGCTTGCCCGGCAGCCGTCGTTTTGCTTCGATGTCGAAACCACCTCGCTGGATGAAAAGACGTGTGAGCTGGTCGGCCTGGCGTTTTCGTGGGGGGCGCATAGTGGCTGGTATGTGCCGCTGCCGTCGGGGGCGGCCGGGCGCGCCGTGCTGGAGGAATTCCGCGGGGTGCTGACGGCGCCCGGGGTGGAAAAGACCGGTCACAACCTCAAGTTTGACCTCAGTGTGCTCAGCTGGCACGGGCTGGAGGCGGTGGGGCCGTTTTTTGACACGATGCTGGCGCATGCGCTGGTGGATCCGGATCAGCGTCATGGCATGGATTACCTGAGCGAGGTCTACTTGAATTACACGCCGGTGCCGATCACGGAGCTGCTGGGTGCGGCGGCGAAGGCGGGCGGGGAGCCGGATCTTTTTGGCGGGCCGCGGTCGATGGCTGAGGCATCGGCGTCGGACCTGGAGAAAGTGGCGGCCTATGCGGCGGAGGATGCGGATGTGACCTGGCAGCTGGCCGCGCCGTTGCGCCGCCAGCTGACGGAAAAATCCCTGGAACGCGTTTTCCACGAGATTGAGGCGCCGCTGCTTCCGGTGCTGGTCGCGATCGAGCGCGCCGGCATGCTGCTTGACGTGCCGGCCCTCAAGGCGATGAGCCAGGAGCTGGCGGTCCAGATCAACGCGCTGGAGAAAGAAATCCACGCGCTGGCCGGCGGGTCGTTCAACCTGAATTCGCCCAAACAACTGGGTGAGGTGCTTTTCAACCGGCTGCGACTTTCCGAGAAGCCGAAAAAAACGAAGACCGGCCAGTACCAGACCAACGAGGAGGTGCTCGCCGAGCTTGAGCACAGCCACCCGATCATCGCGCGGATCCTTGATTACCGCGAAGCCACCAAGCTGCGGAACACTTATGTCGACGCGCTGCCCCAGGCGGTTTTTCCGCGCACCGGCCGGGTGCACACCACGTTTCTCCAGTTGCTCACCGCCACCGGCCGCCTGTCATCGAACAACCCGAACCTTCAGAACATCCCGATCCGAACCCCGATGGGCCGGCAGATCCGCCGCGCCTTTGTCGCGCCGGCCGGCCACGAGTTGTTTTCCGCCGACTACTCGCAGATTGAGTTGCGGGTGATGGCGGCGCTCAGCGGCGATGAGGCGTTGCGCGACGCGTTCCGGGCGGGGCACGACATTCATGCGGCCACGGCCAGCCGGGTGTACGGGGTGCCGATGGAGGCGCTGCTGCCGGAGATGCGTCGGACGGCCAAGATGGTGAATTTCGGGATCATTTACGGTATTTCCGCTTTCGGGCTGGCCCAGCGGCTTGGCATTCCGCGGGAGCAGGCGCGCAGTCTGATCGAGAATTATTTCCAGCAGTACCCGGGCATCCGGCAGTACATGGACCGCACCATCGATGGTGCGAAGCGCCATGGGTACGTGGAGACGTTGTGCGGGCGTCGCCGGTATCTGCGGGACATCAATTCCGCCAACCAGACGGTGCGTTCCGCTGCCGAGCGCACCGCCATCAACACGCCGATCCAGGGGACGGCGGCTGACATGATCAAACGGGCCATGGTGCGCATTGCCGGGGCGCTGCAGGAGCGCGGGTTGCGCTCCCGCATGGTCCTGCAGGTGCATGACGAACTTGTCTTCGAGGTGCCGCTTGCCGAAAAGGAGACCGTCCGCCCGCTGGTGGAGGAGCTCATGACCACCGCTCTGCCGCTGGAGGGCGTGCCGGTGGTCGTGGAAAGCGGCTTCGGAGCCAACTGGCTGGAGGCCCATTGAGCGGCGGTGGCGGTCGCGGGCGCTCACCCCGGTGGCGGCGTGTCCTTTCAGGCACCCGCGGCTGCGGGGTGCGCTCTCACACCTGGACGCGTTCGATGGCGGCGCCGAGGTGGGTGAGTTTTTCGTCGATGTGTTCGTAGCCGCGGTCGATGTGGTAGACGCGGTTGATTTCCGTTTCGCCTTCGGCGCGCAGGGCGGCGAGCACGAGGGCGGCGGAAGCGCGGAGGTCACTGGCCATGACGGGGGCGGCGCTGAGGCCGGGCACGCCGGTGATGATGGCGGTGGCGGCTTCGCGGGTGATGTGGGCGCCCATGCGTTTGAGTTCCGGCAGGTGCATGAACCGTTCGGGAAAGATGGTTTCGGTGACCGCGCTGACGCCGTCGGCGAGCGCGTACAGGGCGCAGAACTGCGCCTGCATGTCCGTGGGAAAGCCGGGGTAGGGTTCGGTGGTGATGGTGCCGCCTTTCCATGAATCGCGGCCGTGGATGGTGATTTCGCGGCTGCCGGCGTCGATTTCGAAGCCGCTTTCGCGCAATTTGGCGATGACGGCGGCGAGGTGGTGGTGGTTGGCCTTTTTGAGGGTGACTTTGCGGCCGGCGATGGCACCGGCGACGAGGAAAGTACCGGCCTCGATGCGATCGGGGATGACGGTGTGTTCGGTGCCGTGGAGTTCCTTGACTCCCTGGATGGTAATGCGGCGGGTGCCGGCGCCCTCGATGCGGGCGCCCATTTTGGTGAGGAAGTGGGCGAGGTCCTCGACCTCCGGTTCGGCGGCGGCGCCTTCGATGATGGTGGTGCCGGGGGTGAGCACGGCGGCCATCATGAGGTTGTCGGTGCCGAGCACGGTGGGTCCGTGTTTGCCGCGCATGTTGACTTCACGGCCGCTGCTGGCGGCTCCGGCACGGGTGCGCCCGCGTTTGAGGTGCATGTCTCCGCCTTTGGTTTCGATGGTGGCTCCGAGTTCCTGCAGGCCGCGGAGGTGGATGTCGATCGGGCGGTCACCGATGACGCAGCCGCCGGGCACGGAGATGGTGCATTTGCCGAGGCGGCCGTAGAGCGGTCCGAGCACGCAGATGGACGCGCGCATTTTGCGGACGAGCTCATAGGGGGCGAGGTGGCGCACTTTTTCCGCGGTCACCTTGACGGTGCCACTGGCGCGTTCGACCGAGGCCCCGAGCTGCGTGAGGATCTGGGTCATGTAGTTGGTGTCGCTGAGGTCGGGCACCCGGCGGATGACGCACGGGTCCCGGGTCAGCAGGGTGGCGGCGAGGATGGGCAGGGACGAGTTTTTCGAACCGCTGACCTGAACCGAGCCCTCGAGCACCGACCCGCCGCGAATGAGGAATTTTTCCATCGGGCAGCATGGAGCCGCGCGACGGGGGAATTGCAAGTGCCGGAGCGTGCGGGAGAGTGCAAGATTCGCGGCGCGGGCGCGTTCCTGACCGGTTGACGCCGTGGGTTCACCGGCGATAGCAGGATGAGCTTGAAGACCATTCTGGAAGTATTGCAGGCCGGCACGGTCTTTCTGGAACGAAAGGGCGTGGAAAGCGCGCGCCTGAACATGGAGCACCTGCTGGCCCACGCGCTCGGGCTACGGCGGATGGACCTGTACCGTCAGTTCGACCGCCCGCTGGCGGAGGCTGAGCTGGAGCCGTTGCGCGGCTGGACGGCGCGGCGGGCGGCCGGCGAGCCGCTGCAGCACTTGTTGGGCACGGTGGATTTTTACCGGTTCACGTTCCGGTGTGACGCGCGTGCGCTGATTCCCCGGCCGGAAACCGAGGAGCTGGTCGAAAAAATAATCCTGCGCCGCAAGGAGGCGCCGCCCGCCCGGATTCTTGACATGGGGTGCGGCTCGGGAGTGATCGGGCTGTCGCTGGCGGCCGCTTTTCCGTCCAGCCGCGTGGTGCTGGCTGATGCCTCGTCGGAAGCGCTGGCGCTGGCCCGCGAAAATGCGGATCTGGTCGCGGCCCGGATCGCCGGGGAAATGGCGGCGCCGGTTTACGTGCCGCTTGGTCGCGGCGGGGAGGAAGCACCGGCCCCGGTGGTGGCTGAGACGGAGGGCGGGGCGGCGAAGCCTCGCGGGGCGGCCAACGATGACGGGGCGGCGGCCGCCCGCGGTTATCTGGATCGCCTGACGTTTGTG
>JALRGF010000244.1 GCA_023253495.1 Verrucomicrobiales bacterium | reverse complement strand
GGAAACGGCACGGTCAGTACTTGGATGAGAGATCTTTCTGCCCTCGTCCGCACGGAAAACCGCCCTTCCGCTCCCTTTCGTGGGGCTGATTTTTTACTGCGGGACAGGTATTCTGTCTGCTGCGGGACAGGTAGACCATCGCGTTTCGCATAGGGACAGGTAACTGATGCGTGGGGCGACCCTGCGTTTGGCCCCGGGCTTGGATGAGGGGGCGTTGGCCCTGGGGCAGGGGGTGTGTTGGGACGAGGAGTATCGGTCGCCGGGCGCCGATGTCGCTTGACCTTGGGGCGGAGCGGGGGACTGCTGTCGTTTGCGGCTTTTGCGGCCGCCAGATTCTCCGGTTCACCAGTGTCCACATGCTTTCGCGTCAGATTGCCGTCATCGATTTCGGGTCGCAGTACACCCAGCTCATCATCCGCCGGATACGGGAGCTGGGGTATTATTCGCGGTTGTTTCAGCCGGAGGAGCTGAAGGCGACCGGGCATCCGGCGGCGGTGATTTTGTCGGGTGGACCGCGGAGCACGCGGGAGGCGGGGGCGCCGGATGTGGATTTCGAGTATTTGCGGTCGCTGGGGGTGCCGGTGCTGGGGGTTTGTTACGGGATGCAGTTGTTGAATTTGAAGCATGGCGGACAGGTCACGCCGGGCACCAAGCGCGAGTATGGTCCGGTCACGCTGCAGCCGGAGCCTGGGTGTGTGTTGTTTGATGGGGTGACGCCGTCGCAGATCTGGATGTCCCATTCCGACACATGCACGGATCTGGCGGCGGGGACGAAGGTGATCGCGCGCAACCAGGACGGGGTGCCGATTGCGCTGCAGTTCGGTCCTTTGTTTTACGGGATCCAGTTTCATCCGGAGGTGAGCCACAGCCACCAAGGCACGGCGATACTGAAGAATTTCCTGTCGTTGGCGAAGGATCCGCCGCGGTTTGAGATGGCCTCATTTAAGGACCATTTGATTGCGGAGATACGCCGGGAGGTGGCCGGTCGGAAAGTGGTGTGCGGGGTGAGTGGCGGGGTGGACAGCACGGTGCTGGCGGTGCTGCTGCGTGCGGCGGGCGTCGACGTGCGGGCGATCTTTGTCGACCATGGGCTGATGCGGAAGGATGAGGCGGCGGAGGTTGAGCGGAATTTTGTGAGGCTTGGGGTGCCGATTGAGACGATTCATGCCGGCGAGCGGTTTCTGGGGGCCCTGGCCGGGCAGACTGATCCGGAGAAGAAGCGGCAGATTATCGGGAACCTGTTTCTGGATGTGTTCTGGGATGCGGTGGGCCAGGAGGTGCCGCTGTTTGCGCAGGGCACGCTGTATCCGGATGTAATTGAAAGCGCGAGCAGTTCGAGCAACATCGCGAGCAAGATCAAAACGCACCACAACCGGGTCGACCGGATTCTCGAGCTGCAGAAGGAGGGGCGGGTGCTGGAGCCGCTGGCGGAGCTTTTCAAAGACGAGGTGCGGGCGCTGGGCGCGGCGCTGGGGATTCCGCACGACATTCTCTGGCGGCATCCGTTTCCCGGTCCCGGACTGGCGGTGCGGTGTCCGGGGGAGGTAACGCCTGAGCGACTGACGATCATCCGCGAGGCTGACGCCATCTTCATGAGGCAGTTGGTCGACTCCGGCTGGTACGAAAAGACGTGGCAGGCGTACGCGGCGCTGGTGCCGGTGCGGACGGTGGGTGTCAAGGGGGATGAGCGGAGCTATGAATTTGCGATCAGTCTGCGGGCGGTGACCAGCGAGGATGCGATGACGGCCGATTGGGCGCGGCTCCCCTACGAAGTGCTGGCCGCGACCTCCAACGAGATCCTCAACCACGTGAAGGGTATCAACCGGGTATTGTTCGACATTTCGACCAAGCCGCCGGCGAGCATTGAGTGGGAGTAGGGCGGCAGGGGTGCAGTTGCTTACCCGAGCTCCAGCCATGCCTCGGCGCCCCCGGGATTCTGAGAGAGTTCGGCGGCGAGGTGGCGGACGATAAGCAGGCTGGCCACGGCGTCGAAGAGGGCGTGGTGCCAGCGGCCGTCGGGGACGAGGCGGGCGACCTCGCGGGTGAGGTCGAGGGCGTCGCAGATGGTGCCAAGCGTGTGGTCGGGCAGGCTGGGGAGGAAGCGGCGGGCGAGGGTGACGGTATCGAGCCATGGTCCGAACCCGTGGAGGGGAAAGGCGCGGAGGAAGCGTTTTTCGGTGCCGGCGCCGTGGGCGATGAGGACACGGCCCCCGAGTGCGCTGCGGATTTGCGGCCAGAGCGACCCGAGGGTGGGGGCATCGCGGAGGTCGTGGCGGGTGATGCCATGCACTTTCTGGGCGGACCAAGTGATGGGAGCGTCGGTGGCGAGGTAGCTGACGTAGAAACTTTCCGGTCTGACCGTGGTGCCGTGCATGCCGGCCCAGGCGATCTGGACCGGTTCATCGGTCGCGCCGCGGCTGGTGCCGGCGGATTCGAAGTCGATGGCGACGAATTCGGTGTCCTGGATGAGGGGCATGGGGGGCGGCAGCGGCTGTCACTTGGCGAGCCCCTGCAGGTACTTCAGCAGGGATGCGAGTTCGGCGGGCTGGAGCGGGTTGACCAGGCCCGGGGTCATGCTGGAGACGGACTCTTCCTTGTGGCGTGACTTGATGGAGTCGGTGCGGATGACCTGGGTGAGAGCGGCCATATTGCGGAGGACGATGGTGTCGCCGCTTTCCGAAACGATGAATCCTGCGAAGGTTTCGCCACTTTTGGTTTCGATGACGTGGGTTGGAAACCCCTGGGCGATGGTGGCGCTGGGGTTGAGCAGGCTCATCAGGAGTTCGGCGGGCTGGTAGCGTTGGGCGATGTCGTGGAGGTTGGGTCCTTTGGGGGCGGCGCTTTTGGCCACGGAGTGGCAGGCGGCGCACCCGCGGGAGGTGAAGAGTTTTTCGCCAGCGGCGGCGTCGGCCTGACCCGCGGCAAGGGCGGCGAGGGTGCGTTCGATGGCGACAGGGGGCTCAAGCAGACCGACGGCGCCTGGTTTCATTTCGGTCGCGCCGGCCATGGCATCGGCGAGGGTTTGGGCATCGGCGGCCCACTGCGGGTCCGCCGTGGCGGACGAGGCGGAGCCGGTGCCCGGCGGCAGGTTGTCCCACGGGATGCTGTGGCGCCGGAGCTGGGCGGCGAGGGCCCGGGCTTCGGGGGCGGCGGACCGGGCGAGGGCGGTGCGCACCGCGGCCTCGATGCGCGGACTTTCCGACCACGTGGCGCGTTTGTAGTAAGGCCCGGTGGTGTCCGGTCGGGTGCCCCACGAGTTGCCGTCCCAGGGGGCCTCCTGGAAATAGAGCCGGATCAGGGTGGTGAGCAGGCCGCGGCGCAGGGCGGGGTCCTCGGTTTTTCCGGAGCGTTCGATCAGTCCGGTCACGACCTCGGGCAGGTGCAGATGGCGCAGCACGCGGAGGGCGGCGGCGCGGGTGGCCGGGTCACTGTGAGTGTCGAGTACGGCGAAACACGCCTCGTGCGCCTGGAGCCGGATCAGGGCGCGGCTGGCGAGGTGGGGCAGGGCGCGGCGGTGGTCGGTGGCGGTTTCGTTGGTGTTTTGCGAGGCGCCGGCGGCCAGGGAGGGAGGCAGGGCGTCGATGTAGACCTCGAATTGAACGCGTCCGGCCTCGGGATTCTGGTGGACGCTGGAGTCGTCGAGGGCGGCCCGGGTGGTGAAAGATGTCCACGAGTGACCCTCGGGCAGGTCGTAGCGGATCACGCTGACGGCGTGAGTGCCGATGCCCCAGGCGACCGGCTGGCTGGCGACGCGGAGCGGCTGGCCGATGGCATTGAGGCCGGTGCGGGTTTCGCTCCAGCCGGCGGAGGCGAGTGACCATGGGAGGTCGGTAAGGCGGGTGTCGCCGGATGGTCCGCGCAGGAGAGGTTCGACCCAGTCGGCGTGGTCCACGCCGTTGCCGTTGCCGCCGTCGTTGACAACGAGAAACAGTTTTCTGGCTCCGGTGATATCGGCCGTGAGTTGGTGGAGGCGGGTGGGGTCGGTGCCGGTGACAGGGGGGGTGCTGGCGCGCGGTTCGGCGGCGGTGGCGGTTTCCGCCTCGGTATTGGGGGCTTGGGCGGCGAGGGCGAGGATTTCGGGAGCGGCCTCGGTGCGGCCGAGGCGGGAGAGGGCGATGACGGCCTGGGTTTTGACGTGATCATCGGGGTCCTTGAGGGCGGCGATGATATAAGGGACCACGCCGGGAGGGGCTTCGGCGGCGCGGTCGCCGGTCAGGCGGATGGCGAACTCCTTGAGGGCGGGGTTGCCGGCGCCGTGGCGGCCGATGAGAGTGGCCGAGGCCGGTCCCATGAGCTGTTTGAGGGTGGCGAGGATGGCGATGCGGGCGGTGCGGGGGGTGGTGTCGTTCCCAAGCAGGTCGCGCAGCGCCTCGGCGATCGGTCGGGCGTCCGCTGGTCGCCGCAGGATCGCCCGCTGGGCGGCAAGGCGGCGGTTGTGGCTGGGCGAAGCGAGCTGGCGAGCCAGATCGACCGCGCTCAGATTGGTGAGGAGCGGGGCGGTGGCGGCTTGCTGGGCGGCCGGGGCGCGGACGAGGGCGATGTAGCCGACGTTTTCTCCCTTGTAGGTGTATTCGCCGCCCTTCCAGCTGGCGATGTAGATATTTCCGGAGCGATCCGCCTGCAGGGTGGTCGGCCGTTCGATCTGGCAGAATGTTTCCTGTCCGATGTCGAACCATGCGGCCTTTTCGC
>JALRGF010000095.1 GCA_023253495.1 Verrucomicrobiales bacterium | reverse complement strand
CGGGCGATGGATCTTGCGGTGGTGGAGGCGGCGGTGCCGGAGGGTCGGAGCTGGGCGGATTTTCCCGCGCTGCCGCTGGCGCCGCCGGACGGCATGGTGTTGCCGGACGGCAGCCGGGTGCTGGCCTTGGGCGCGCCGCAGGGGTTGGTGTCCAGTGTGGCGCAGGGGGTGTTGTCGGCGCGGCGGGCGGTGGAGGATTTTCCCGGGGTGAGCCTGCTGCAGGTGGCCATGCCGATCGAGCCGGGCAACAGCGGGGGGCCGGTGCTGGACCTGCAGGGCCGGGTGCATGGCGTGGTCACGCTGCGCAGCCAGCGCACGGCCAACCTCGGGTTCGCCCTGCCGGTGAGTGCGCTGCATGTCCTGCTGGCCAAACCGAACCCGGTCCCGATGGCGCGCTGGCAGACGATCGGCGCACTGGATCCCGCGCTCTGGCAGCCCGGTCCCGGCGGCGGAGTGCGCTGGTCGCAGCGGGCCGGTGAGCTGCGTGCCGAAGGACGGGGTGACGGCTTCGGGGGACGGGCCTTGCTGCTTTCGACGGCGCCGGTTCCGGTGCTGCCGTACGAGCTCCGGGTGCGCGTGCGCCTCGGGGACGAAACCGGGGCGGCCGGCCTGGTATTCGGGGCGGATGGCGCGGACCGGCACTACGGCTTTTATCCGACCAACGGCGGGCTGCGTCTGGTCCGCTTTGACGGTCCGGATGTCTTTTCCTGGACGATCCTCGCGGATGTGCGCTCGGAGCATTACCGGCCGGGCGAGTGGAATGACCTGCGCGTGCGCGTCGAAGCCGACAAGATCCTCTGTTTTCTCAATGGCGAGCCGGTCATCGAGTCGTCGGACACCGCCTGGCGCGAGGGCCGGGCCGGCCTGGCGCAGTTCCGCGAAACGCGGCCGTCGTTCCGGCGGTTCCGGCTGGGCGCCGACCTCACGCCGCCGGCCGACGAGCTGGAATATGACCGGTACCTGCGAGAAGCACGCCGCATGGAGGAAAGCGCCGGGCGTTTCCGCCGGCTCGCCGCCGCCACCCACCAGGCGGCCGTGGAACGCGAAGTGCGCGCGGCGCTGGAACAACCCGGGGGTGGATTGCTGCGCGCGGCGCTGGTGCTGGCGCGCCTCGACCTGACGGAACTCGAAGTCGATGCCTACGAGGCCCGCATCAGCCGGTTCGCCGCGGAATTCAGTGCCGGGCTGGGACCGGATCCCGGGGCGGTGCCACCGGCGGAGCGCCTGGCGAAGCTGAACGATTTTTTCTTCCGTGAAAACGGCTTTCACGGTGCCCGTTTCGATTACGGCAACCGCGCCAACAGCCGACTGCCCGAGGTATTCGACGACCGTGAGGGTATCCCGATCATGCTGTGCACGCTGTATCTGGAGATCGGGCGCCGCGCCGGGCTCGACCTCATCGGGCTGCCGCGGCCCGGGCATTTTGTGGTCGGGTGGCGCGGCGCGGACGGTGGTCCGGTGACAGTCATTGATGTTTTTGAAGGCGGGGTTGTGCTGGACGAGCCGGAGACCGCCGCGCTGCCGCCGGCCGGCCCGCGCGACATGGTCTCCCGCATGATCAGCAATCTCCAGTCGTTCGCGCTGGAGCAGGACGACCGGGCGGCTGCGTTGCGCTATGCCAGCCTGGCGGTCAGCCTTGACCCCGGGGACATCCGCCTCCGCCTCACCCGGGCCGCTCTCGCCCTCGATCAGCGCGAAACCGCACTGGCCGCCGACGATCTGGACCGGCTGAAAGAGACCCCGCTCGATCTGCAGGAACAGGCGATGCTGGAGCGCCTGCGCCTCGCCGTGCCGCGGCCGTGAAGCCGGGGGCTCCCGGTTCCGACGGAGCGGGCCTGGGAAGACAGGTCGGCACGGGGGCGGCCTGAGCCGGTGCCCATTCCCTTGCCTTTTCAGGGGCGACCGGTAGGGTGCCGATCCGTCCCGTGCGGCGTGCCCGCCGGCACGCTCCGCTCCCGGTTTTCCGACTTTTCCCGCATGGCCACCGAGCTGACCCGCAACTTCTCCATCATCGCCCACATCGATCATGGCAAAACCACCATGTCCGACCGGCTGCTGCAGGCGACCAAGCAGGTTTCCGACCGGGTGCTGCAGGCGCAGCATCTTGACTCCATGGATCTCGAGCGCGAGCGCGGGATCACCATCAAGGCGCACCCGGTGACCATGCACTATCAGGCCAAGGATGGGAAAACTTACAAACTCAATCTGCTGGACACGCCGGGTCACGTCGATTTCACCTATGAGGTGAGCCGCTCGCTGGCCGCCTGCGAGGGCGCGGTGCTCATTGTGGATGCGGCCCAGGGGGTGGAGGCGCAGACGGTGGCCAACCTGCATCTGGCCAACCAGCAGAAGCTCACCATCGTTCCGGTCATCAACAAGATTGATCTGCCCGCGACCAACCTGCCGATGGTTCACAAGCAGCTGGAGGACATCCTGCAGATCCCGCATGAGGAGGCGATTCCGGCCAGCGCCAAAAACGGCATTGGCATCACGGAGATCCTCGAGGCCATCGTCCAGCGCATTCCCCCGCCCAAGGGCGAGGACTATCCCCACCTGCGCGCCAGCGTGTTTGATTCGGTCTTCGACAGCTACCGCGGCGTCATCATGTACGTGCGCGTTTTTTCGGGCACCCTCAAACGCGGCACCCCCATCCGCATGATGGCCACCCAGGGGAGCTACGAGGTCAAGGAGGTCGGCGTGTTTGCGCCGGCCAAAACCGTGATCGACCAGCTCGGCCCCGGCGACGTCGGGTACGTGGTCGCCAACATGAAGGAGTCGAAGGAGGTCAAGATCGGTGATACCATCACCGAGCGCAGCAATCCGGCGCCCGAGCCGCTGCCCGGCTTCAAGGAGATCCAGCCGATGGTTTTTGCCGGGATCTATCCGGTGAGCACCGACGATTTCGAACAGCTCAAGGCCGCCATGGGCAAACTGCAGATCAACGACAGCGCGTTCCGTTACATGGCGGAATCCAGCGTGGCCCTCGGTTTCGGGTTCCGATGCGGGTTTCTCGGACTGCTGCACATGGAGATTGTCCAGGAACGCCTGCGCCGGGAGTTCAACATGGACGTCATCAGCACCTATCCGGGCGTCGTTTACGAACTCACCCTGACCGACGGCTCCGAGATCACCGTGGACAACCCGACGTTCCTCCCGCCGGTGCCCAACATCACGGAAATCCGCGAGCCGATGGTCAAGGCGTTCATCCTCATTCCCAATGACTATATCGGCGATGTCATGGCTCTGGTCATGGACAAGCGGGGCCAGGTCGTCAATACCGAGACGCTCGACGGCACCCGCCTCATGCTCACCTGCCTGCTGCCGCTCAACGAGATCCTCGTCGACTTCAATGACAAACTGAAATCGATCACGCGCGGCTACGGGTCGATGGACTACGAGCAGGCCGGTTATGCTCCTTCGGACCTCGTCAAGATGGATATCAACATCCATGGCGAACCGGTGGACGCCTTCTCCGTCATCGTCCATCGCAGCAAGGCCGAGCAGCGCGGGCGGGCGTTGTGTGAGAAGCTCAAGGACGTGATTCCGCCCCAGATGTTCCAGGTCCCGATCCAGGCGGCCATCGGCGGCAAGATCATCGCCCGCGAAAACATCCGCGCTTTCCGCAAGGATGTCACCGCCAAGTGTTATGGCGGGGACATCTCGCGGAAGCGCAAGCTTCTGGAAAAGCAGAAGGAGGGGAAAAAGAAGATGAAGGCCATCGGCAAG
>JALRGF010000695.1 GCA_023253495.1 Verrucomicrobiales bacterium | reverse complement strand
CGTCACCACCATCAAGGAGCTCGAAAAATCCCTTGAGGACGCCAAAAAAGCGGCCTCCGGACAGTAAGCCTGACGGCCGGCATCAAAGGCATCCACTCACATCCCGCCTCGCCGGCCTCCTCCGCCGGTTGGTGCTTTCGTCGGGACGCCATCGGTGTCCATCGGAGATGAAAGAACATGGCCGGAGGTCGTCAAGGCTTTCGCCCCATCGACCGAAAGGCCCTGAAATAAACCGGGGAGCGACAGTTTCCGCTTCCCACTGGCATGGTTTTCGCTATATAAAATTCAGCCTTGGACCATGGGTGCCTGTGTTGTTGAGCTGACGCGGGGGGTGACGCATGTCCTGCCGGACACCGCCATTTTCGGACGTCACGAGGACTCGACCATCCGGCTCCCGGATGCCCGGGTGTCGCGGCGCCATGCCATGATCCGCAAGCAGGACGAGGATACCTGGTGGTTTTACGACCTCGGCAGCTTCAACGGTTCCTATCTCAACGGGCGGCGCGTGACGACCACCTGCCCGCTGGCCGGCGGCGATGTCATCACTATTTGTGACAGCCAGTTCCGCTTTGAGCTGTCCGTATCGGGGCAGGCGTCGCGGGGGTTGCTCCCGCCCCCGGGCGGCCTGCCGCTGGCTCCCGCGCAGGAACTCACGGTGGCGCCGATGATTGTGATGGTCAGTGACATCAAGGGGTTCACCCGTCTTTCGGAAATCCTCGCACCCGAGGACATCGCCCAGGCGATCGGCACGTGGTACGGCGCCTGCGAACAGATCATCAGCGCCGAAGGCGGGGCCATCGACAAGTTCATCGGGGACGCCGTGCTGGCTTACTGGACGGACACCTCGGAGAAGGCGCGCGCGGCGGCGCTCAATGCCGCCATCGCCTTGCGCCAGGCGACGCATGACATCCACGACTCGATGCGTGAGGTCTTTGAGATGGCCGGCGGAGAATTCGCCTGCGGAGTGGCGCTGCACCTCGGCGAGGTCTCCCACGGCGTGCTCGCTCCGGGCACCCTGACCATGCTCGGCGATGCCGTGAACACGGCATTCCGCATCCAGAACCTGACCCGGTCCCTGGGGATTGATGTGCTCGCCAGCGGCGACTTTTTTGACGCCTGGCCCGGCTGGCCGCAGGGGAAGTCGTACGGCACGCCGCTCGGACAACACGAATTGCGCGGCAAACTGAGCGTGCTCGACTTGTATGCGATCGACCGCTGCCCGGCCCAGTTCACCTGAGCCCCGCGCCCCCGACCGCCGCCATGCCCGACACCCCCGCATCCCCCGCACGCCCGCGCCCGGAAGGCTGGTTCGGCGTGCTGGTGACCGCAGTGCTCTGCGGGATCTTTCTCTGGTGGTGGTTCCTGCCGGAGCCGGTTTCCTCGGCCACCGAACGCGACCCGCTGTACTGGGTCGGCCTCGCCCGCACTCACCAGGGGGCCGCCGAGCCGACGCTGTCCATGCGCCTGGAAATCATCATGATCGCCGAGGCACTGCGGGAACATGGGGAGTCGACCGTGGCCGATCGGCTGGAAAACGACTGGCTGCCGCCGACATGGCCGCGGGCCACACCTCCGGACACCGCCGCCGCGGATGACCCGGCCGCCAACAACTCCGCTGCCGGAGCATCCACCGCCACCACCACCGGCCTCGCCACCGGTCCCGCACCCGGCGGAACAGGTGAACCAGACCTGATCGCGGCGCGCCTTGAGCAAGCAGCGGCGGCCTTCGACACCCTCGACATCGAACAGGGACAACGCCTGCTGCAGGAAGCGGCGCAGGCGGCCGCCGCCCTGCCGGAACCCGCCCGCACCCACGCTCTCTGGCGGGTGGCCGCCCGACAGGCGCGCAGCGGCCTGGCGGCCGACGCCGCCGTCACCCGACAACATCAATCGGTGTCCCCCGGAAGCCCGGAATTTCCCGACTGGCTGATCGCCGAAATGAGTGCCGGTGACCTGCTCGCGCCGGTCGTCGACGCCCACGCCGCCCTGCCGACCGACCACCCGCGGGTAGTCGCGCTTGCCACCCGCTGGCGCGCCCTGGTCCGGGAACGCGTGAGGCAGCGCGACCACCCGCTCTTCATCCGCCACGGCCCCGCCACCGACACATCCCGGCCCGTGCCCGACGCGACCACCGCCCCCGCCCTCTGGAGCGCGGTCGAAGCGAACCGCCTTGGCGAGGCGGCGCGCCTCGCTGGCGACGACCCGGCCGCCTGTCTCGCGATCGCGCGACTGCTGGCGTGGCTGGCGGCGCCGCCGCCGTGAGGA
The DNA here is from genome assembly GCA_023253495.1 of Verrucomicrobiales bacterium. Lineage (GTDB taxonomy): Bacteria > Verrucomicrobiota > Verrucomicrobiia > Verrucomicrobiales > V1-33 > CAJBME01. The sequence goes on along the minus strand of JALRGF010000695.1, from coordinate 11,943 downwards.
CAAACACAGCCACAGCCGCCGGCCCGATCGCCGCCGCCCTCAACGCACCTGCCCACCTGCCCGCAGGGCGTTGAGTATTTCGCTCAGCTCGGCCACCACTTCCGGGTGATCGGCATAGACGTTCTGCCGCTGGCCGGGGTCGCGGCTGAGGTCAAAAAGTTCTCCGGGCCGGCCGTGGGGGCCGGGCAGGTTTTCCGCCTTCACGTACCATTCAGGCACCGGGGTGTGGGTGCCGGACGGAGCCGCGATCAGCACCCACTGCTCGTGGCGCAGGGCGTACACCTCCCGCACCGTGTTGTGGACCAGCGTGCGCCGCGGGCTGGGAGCGCCATCACGCCAGACCGGCATCAGATCATAGCTGTCCGGCGCACTGCGCGGCGGAAGCGGCGCGCCCGCCGCCGCCGCCAGAGTGGCAAAAAGATCGATCTGGCTGACCAGCGCCTCGCTGACCACACCCGCCGGCACCACCCCGGGCCAGCGGACAACAAAAGGCACCCGGTGACCGCCCTCGTACAGGTCGCGCTTCAGACCGCGCCAGGAACCGGCGCTGCGATGGCCGCGGGCACGCACCCGCTCGTAAGCATAACTTTCCGGGCCATTGTCAGACGTGAACACCACCAGCGTCTGACGGGCCACCCCGATGCCGTCGAGCGCCCGCAGAATCCGCCCGACATGGTCATCGGTCTGCGCCACGAAGTCGCCGTAGCCGCCGGCCTTCGACAACCCGACAGACCGGTCATCGGGCACGATCGGCGCATGGGGTGCATTGAAGGGCACATAGAGAAAGAACGGTCCCGGGGCGCCGCGCTGGCGGCCGATCCATTCAACCGTATGCTCGATCAACCGCCCCGGCACCGCCTGAAAGTCCCATCCCTCGGCCATCGGCCCGGGACGCGCCTCCCACCCGCCTTCCGCCGGCTTGCCATTGAGTGCCAGCGGGACCGTCGGCGGTGTCAACACGCGATCATCCTCGATCCAGGCGTACGGCGGAAAATTCGGCACATCGTCACCGAAATAATCGTCAAACCCATGCGCCAGCGGCCCGCCGGGCACCGGTAGAAACCAGTCGAAAGCCTCCGGCGATTCCCCGGTCTTCGGATCGCGCGCGGGCGCATCCGGCCGGCGCAGGGCGTCCCAGTCCCAGCCGAGATGCCATTTGCCGATGCAGGCGGTCCGATACCCGTTTTTTTTCAGCAGTTCCGCGAGGGTCACTTCGGCGGCAGCCAGCACGGGCGGATCGAACGACTGGACGATGTCGTGGAATTTCCGCCAATGATAGCTCCCGGTGAGCAGGGCGTAGCGGCTCGGGGTGCAGATACCGGAGGAACTGTGGGCATCCGTGAAACGTGTCCCCTCGGCGGCGAGGCGGTCCAGGTTGGGCGTGGGGATGCGCGATCCGGGGTTCTGGACGGCCAGGTCGCCGTAGCCCATGTCATCGGCATACAGAATGACGATGTTCGGCGGCGGCGGCTCGGGAACCGGAGCGGCCGCCCCCGATACAGCACATCCCAGGGCAACGGCAATCCCGAGAAATCGATGGCTCATGGCCCTGAGAGCATCCCGACACCCGCACCCGGTGCAACCCCGCATCCGGAACCGGCAGATGCTTCATTGGTACCGGCGCAACAGCAGGTCCAGCGCGTGACCGCGCAGCCCGCCGAGCGTGCCCAGATCATGCTCCTGCAGGCCGGAGACAACCGACGTCCCCGGCGCCTGCAGGCAGTCGAGCGGCAGCTTCTCCAGATCATCCTGATCCACCGCCCTGTCCTCACCGGTCGTCAGCTCCAGCGGCATCCCGACGGCGCGCGCCAGATACCGCAAACCGGGCTGGCCGGTCCGGATGGCCACCGGCTCCGGCGGCAGGCCGGCCCGCGCCACGCGCTCCATCGCGGCGGCCTCTTCCTCCAGTTCAAACCGGACGAGATGAGCGCGCCGGCGCCACTCCGCCCCGGCCTCCGGCCGCAGGCGGATCAGGGAATCCTCAAGCGGAGCAATCGCTTCCCGCCACACCCGGGGATCAAGCCACACGTGCGGGTCCGCGCGCTCCGGATCTTCCCGGCTCGCGAAAAGCATCGAGGACGGGACCCCGCCGGCCAGCTCACAGATCGAAGCTCCGGCCTCAGCAGCCCGGGCCAGTGAGGGAGCCAGCACCGCCTCCTGACCCAATCCCAGAAGCACCACCAAGTCCGCCAGCACCATTTCCGTTTCACCCGGGCCCGTGCGTTCCAGAGATGCCGCAGGCTCACCGTGCGGCAACAACACCACCACTTCCACCCCCTCACCCCCGACATCACGAACCAGATCGGCCACGATCGCCGTGGACGCCACCACCCGCAGCGGCCGCAGCAGCGGCGGCGGAGCGGCCGGCCCGCGTCCCTCCCGATGAATCGCCGGACGACACCCGGAACTGCCCCACCCCGCCATGGCAGCACCGGACAAAACCCGGAAGACGGAGCGACGGTTCAACATCCATTGAAACCGTGCCCCACGGCACCGCTTCCCGCCAGCGGAAGATTCCACGCTCTTCAGTGTGATGTCCCGGCGGCCGCCCAGCGGACGGCGTTGCCAAGGAGGCGACGGAATTCCGGACGCCGGAAGTCATCGACATGACCGAGCGAGGTGTAGACAACGCGACCACCGGCCGCCGTGCGGTGCACCCATGCGACCGGTTCGGGCCGTTCCGTTCCGCGGCTGCGCCCGATCAGCAGCGGCGTGGTTCCGGCGCGCAGTGGCGTATTGATGTACAGCCCGGACCCGGTCGGAAAGGACCCCTCGGGCACCCCCTCAAGGACCGGGTGACGGGTGCCCGGCACCGCCTCCGCAGTCGTCGGCACATCGTTCCCATGGTGCCCCTGATAATTGCCGCCAAGCACCTCCTCGTCCCACTCCGGCCACACCGCCCGACCCTCCGGCACCGCGACACCAGGGCGCAGCGCGAACGCGTGGCTGGACGTCCGGATCCCGACCACCGCACCGCCACGACCGACAAAATCCCGCACCGCCTGCAGCTGGTCCCGCGGCAGGGCCCGGCGCCGCACACTGATCAGCAGCACCCGGGCTTCCGCCAGCGCCGCCATGCCGGCAAAATCTCCGGACTTTTCAGGCGTCTCGACCACATACCGCAACCGGAAGGACGCACTCAGTTCTTTTTCAGCATAGGCCGGCAACGATTCCCAGGTGCGGTATTCATCCTCCCCGATCATGACCGCCACCACCGGACGCGGGTCATCGGCGCACAAAAGTACCTCCTTCCCCTCCGCCACCCGCGGCGCCATCGCCCTCACCCGCCCCCGCTCCTTCCCCCAAGGAAACAAATCCCGGAAATCACCCGCCACCAAAACGGCCCGCCCGCTCCACCACCGCACCACTGGCGCCCCCACCTCCGCCCCGTGACCGCCACCCCGAAGCATCTGCACCGGCAATAACAGCTCGGAGGCCACCGCCGACGGCACCGCCACCCAGTGGGAAAGCCAACAGAACAACACCAACACGGAAAATCCCGCAAATTTCATCCCACCTTTTCCCGGTCTTCCCCGCCGCCCGCAAGCCCAAATCACGCCCCCCAAGACCTCGCGGGCAGCACAAAGTACCTGTCCCAGCAGCACAGGGGCAGCACAAAGTACCTGTCCCAGTATTCTTGCGGGAGGTGCCCGGGGAAAAATTACGGGAAGACGCTTGCCGTATGGCAGAAACGGCCGTAAGTACGCCCGTATGAAGACAACCGTGGAGCTGGATGACAGCAAGCTGGAGAACATCATGAGGTCGATGGGTTTCAAAACCCGGAAAGAAGCCATTGACTGGGCACTGACGGAGGCGGAGCGGCTGGCCGTGATGCACCACATCCGGGCGCACCCTTGGTCGGCGGCCGCCCTGCGGGAGGGCATGGATCCGGAGTATGATGTGCTGGCCAGCCGGCGGTCCGTGCGTTCGCGGCGGGACGATTGATTTCTGCGGCCATGCACGAGCCGATCCTTGTTGATTCAGCCGTATACATCGGGCGGCTGCGTGGCGGTCATGACATCCGCCAGGAGCTGATGCCGTGGCTGGCGAACGGGATGCTGTACAATTGCGGGCTGGTCCGCGCCGAGGTCCTGCGCGGTTTCCGGAGCCCTCGGCTCAAGGCCGAGATGAGCGCCTTTTTTGACATTGTTCCCGAGGTCCCCACCACGGCGCGGCTCTGGCAGCAGGTGGCGGAACTGGCGTGGTCGCTTGACCGGACGACCGGCGGTCACCGTCCGCTGACCGACATTCTCATTGCCCGTTGCGCCATGCAGGTCGGGGCCGTGCTCATTTCACCCGACCACCATTTCCGGGACATCCCCGGATTGCCGGTGAGGGAATCACTCTGACGCGGACGGCAGACCGGCCACGAAGTCGCGCATGGCACCGAGAATAACGGTGACCGAGAGGGCCCCGGCATCGGGAAAGCCGATGGCGGCCTCTCCCAGACTGCGGGCCCGCCCGAACACGGCGACCATGCCTTTGCTGGCCTCGCACCCGTCCTCGGCGGCGGCCCCCACCGAGGCCAGAGCGGCGTCCAGCGGGCCGTCGGCCACCTCGCCGGCCCTGGCAGCCGCGGGATGCAGCGCGTCCACCATTGTCTTGTCACCGGGATTGGCCTTGCCGCGCGCCATCACGCCGTCGCAGGCGGCCCGCAGGAAAGCGGCCAGCTCCGACGCCCCGAACGACTCCCGTCCGGCCAGCGCCTTGCCGCCATCACGGAACAGCGTGCCGAATATCGCCCCGGAGGCGCCGCCCATGCTCGACATCATGGCCAGACCGACGGTCGAAAAGAGCTTCTCCACCGGGACGCTGCCGTCATCGGGCAACGCGAGCAGTTTCTCCCGCGCGGCGGTCACCCCGCGCTGCATGCCCAACCCGTGATCTCCGTCTCCGAGATTGCGGTCAGCTTCGGAGAGCCGGGGCTCGGCGGCGATGACACGATCGGCCACCAGCAGGAGCATGGCTTTGACTTCGGAAGGGGTAAGGACGGACGACGACATGGGAAAGCTGATGCCGTCCCCCGGCTGCTTTGTCAACGCCCGGCGGAACCGGTTCCGCCCGGCCACGCAGAAAATCGCTGGCCAACCCCGGGGAGCGCCTGACACTGGCCGCCGCCACGGGATGGAGAACACGTTTTACAGCGACTTCGACCACGAGACGCCGGCGCCCGAACGCCGGCGGGACGACGAGTACCGCACCGGGTTCCAGATTTCGCGGGACCGGATCCTTCACACTTCGGCCTTCCGTCAACTGCAGGGAAAAACCCAGGTCTTTCTGACCGGAGAATACGATTTTTACCGGACCCGTCTGACGCATTCGCTGGAGGTGTCCCAGATCGGTCGGTCGATCTGCGCCGCCCTGCGCCACCGCTCCCCGCTTCTCGGTCCGGACCACTTCATCGACCCGGATCTGGTCGAGGCCGCCTGCCTCGCCCACGACCTCGGCCACCCGCCGTTCGGCCACGCCGGCGAGCGCAGCCTGCACCAGCTGATGGCCGATCACGGCGGCTTCGAGGGTAATGCCCAGACGCTGCGGTTGCTCACCACCACCATTTTCGCCCACGGCACCCGCGGGATGAACCCGGGCCGGGCCCTGCTCGACGCCGTGCTCAAATACAAAACCCTCCATGCCGAGGTGCCCGACGCCCCGAACCACTTCATCTACACCGACCAGGCACCCCACCTCGACTTCGTCACCGCCGGCACCCCATGGCCGGTCGACGCACCTCCCGGCCCGGCCCGCGACGCCCTCCAGTCGGTTGAATGCCAGATCATGGACTGGGCCGATGACACGGCGTATTCCCTCAACGACATCGCCGACGGCGTAGCCGCCGGCTTCATCACCATCGACCGTCTGGAGGCCTGGGCCGCCCAGCGCGCGCTGGACGCTGCCGAAGCCGGCCATGTGCGCGCCCTTGCCGAGGCGATCCGGAACGACCTGGTGGAGGTGCGCTCCAACCGCAAGATCGGTGACTTTATCGCGGCCTGCTCGCTGGTGCCACGCTCCGGCTTCCTCAGCGCCCGCAGCCACCGCCACGCCGTCGCCCTTGAGGTCGCCCCGGAAGCGGCCGCCGAATCAAGACTCTACAAAAAAATCGCCAACGAACTGGTCTTCCAATCGCCGCCACTGCAGCAGCTGGATTTCAAGGCGCATGATGTGCTCTCCCGCCTGTTCGGCGCGCTCATGGATAACTATCTCGGCTCACCACGGCGCCGGCTGCGGCTCCTCCCGCCGGAGCAGGAAGCGGTCATCGACGCCGCTCCCGACCCGGCGGCCCGCGGACGCCGGCTGTGCGATTTCCTCGCCTCCCTGACCGACTCCTCCGCCACCCGTCTGTACCGCCGCCTCTTCGAACCGCACTTCGGCGGACTGGCCGACCTGATGTAGGCGAGTGCCGCCGTCGGGGCATCCCCCGGGACCGCCGCAGAGCCCCTGCGTCCCGACGCCCCACCCAGCGCCCTCGCTGCCGGCGCCCGGCTCACTCCGGCTGCTTGACCCGGCCCTCCTCCAGCACGTCCATCGGCACGCGGACATAGCGGTAGCGCTCGTCATAGCGGCCGCGATTGTGTTTCTGGCAGCAGTCGAAGCAGGCCGACCGCCGTTCGAGGGCGCGGACGCGTTTGAGCAGACGGCCGCAATGCTGGCAGCGGTAGGCAAATTTGGCGCGCACCTCGCGGGCTTTGAGCGGCAGGCTGTGGCAGCGCGGTTCGCCCGGGATGCCGAGGTCGGCGCAGGCCTGGCGCCATTCCGGCCCGTGCGCGGCGATGCGGCGGCGCCCGGCCCGATAAACGCTGATCAGGTGGGCCAGCTCGTGGCGCAGGATCCGGCCGATGGTGGCGGCGCCGTGGTCCTTGAGACGCGGGTTGATTTCCACCTCCCAGGTCCGGGCGCTGGCGGTGCCGGCAGTCGTCTGCAAGCGGGCGTTCCACACGACGCGCACCTTGCCCGCCAGTTCGCGCAACCCGCGCTGGCCATGGAGCAGCTCGCGGGCCTGGGCCGTCAACTGGGCGTCCTCACCGTGGAGGCGTGGCTGGCGGACCCGCGGCCGTTTTTCCGGCGGGGTGGCGGCCGTCTGCAGCGGGGGTGCCTCCAGCAGCCCGGTCAACCGCAGCAGGAGTTGTTGGGGAAACTTCATGGGTCGAGGTGCGGCGGCGGACAGGAAACCGATCATGCCGGCACCGGCGGCGACGGACGCCCGCGCGCGGCCCGCTTGTCCCGCACGTGGTGCGTCTGGTCGCCCAGAGCGATCACGGCATACGGGGCCACACTTTCGGACAGATGCACATTGGCCCCGATCGTGGCGTGCTCGCCGATCACGGTGGTGCCGCCGAGGATGGTGGCATTGGGATAAATGGTCACGTGATCACCGACATCCGGATGGCGCTTCACTCCCTTGACGATGTGCCCGTGCTCGTCCTTGACAAAACTCTTCGCGCCCAGGGTCACGCCGTGATACAGCTTGACGTGGGAGCCGATGACACACGTCTCCCCGACCACCACGCCGGTGCCGTGATCAATGAAGAAGTGCGATCCGATGGTCGCCCCGGGGTGCAGATCGATGCCGGTCCGGCTGTGCGCCCATTCGGTCATCATGCGCGGCAGCAGCGGCACGCCACGGCGGTACAGCCAGTGGGCCAGCCGCTGGATGGCAATGGCCTCGATGCACGGGTATGACAGAATGATTTCCTCGTAACTCCGCGCCGCCGGATCACCCTCGAAGGCGGCCTCGACATCGGTCAGCAGCAGCGACCGCACCTCGGGCAGACAATGCAGAAAATCGCAGACCAGCCGCCGCGCCACCACCTCGGTGTGACCGGAGGCATCCTTCTGGCTGTACAGGCTGCGCGTCGTCTCCAGCGTCAGGCGCGCCACCAGATCATCGAGCTGACGCCGGGTCCGTCCCGCCACACAGGCGGCTGTCATCGGCTCCTCGGTGAAAAATCCGGGAAACAGCAGCCCGAGCAGGCCGCGGCAAAGCGCCGGCACCGCATCCCGCGACGGCAGGTTCGTGCCATCCAGATGGTTGATGCCGCCGATCTCCTCGTAGGAGGCCAGCAGCCGCTGGGCAATACCGTCGATTTCACAGGACATGCGGAAAGGGCCCGCCGCGGAGCCACCCGTCAGTATAGCGGCCCGAAAGACGCCACAATCGGGAATTTCAGAACGCCGCCGCTCCCGCCCCTCCCCCGACCCGGTGGCCCGCGGCTTTTGCCCGTTGACACCGTACCGGCCATCGCCTTTAACTCGATGAGCTATGGCATTCCCTGCTTTTGTTGGACGGGCCGGCGGCCTGCTGGTGGCGGCGCTTGGCCTGGGTGCCTGCGGCACCACCGGCGACACCGTCAAAAAAGTGAAGATCTACCGTCTGGATCCCGCGGGCCCGCGGGTGATGGCGGGCGATCCGGCCATTGATTTCGAGCGCCGCTACCGCCTCCACGGGGCGCTCACCACCGAGGAAGTGGCGGCGCGCAGCGGCAACTATTACACCGTTTTCTGGTCGGTGGCCGACCGCTCGTCGCCGGTCACCGTGCGGTTCGAGTACCGCCAGGCCAAATCCGGCTCCAAAGTCAAGGTGATCGAACAGACGACCGATCAGCCCAAGGCGTCAAACCTCACCGAATTCCAGGTCACCGGACCGGCCTTCCTCGAAGACGGCAAGGTGCTGGCGTGGCGGGTACTGCTGGTGCGCGGCCGCGAAACGATCGCCGCGCGCGAAAGTTACCTGTGGCAATAAGCGCCCCCGGCCCGGATCAGACCACGCCCGCGGTTGACCCCGGCAGGCGCTGCGCCTATGATACGCCAAGGAGCAGGGGTCGTTTCCCTGGACACCCATCACTGTGATCCCCCATGCGCGCATTCTGGCCGGAGGCCTCCGCAACCTCTTGTGGCTCCGTGTCTCCGGCAAAGGGTCCCACGAAATCAGCCCGCAGCTGAAACAGTTTGCTTCGGCGCGCATCGACGCGGGCGCCCGGCATCTGGTAGTCGATCTGGAAGCGTGCCCGACCATGGATTCCACATTCATGGGCACCCTGACCGGGATCGCGGTGCGCCTGATGGAGCTGCCGGGGGGACGGATGCAGGTGGTCAATGTCAATGAACGCAACCGCGAACTGCTCTCGAACCTCGGACTCGACCACATTCTCGAGGTGGACCACGACGGCAGCGCCGTGCGTGAGGAGCGCGAAATGGTCGGCTCCGCACTGACCGAGGAAGTGGCTGACAGCGGCCAGGCCGGCGGGGTGGACGAGCGCCGCGCCTGCGCCCTCGAGGCTCACGAATCCCTCTGTGAGGCGAACGAGGCGAACCGCCCCCGGTTCCGCGACGTGCTCGAGTGCCTGCAAAGCAGTCCGGGAGACAAACCGGCCTGAACCGCCGGGTCCATGGTCGCCGAACTCCTCATCGCACTGGCCGGCGGCGGCATTGCCGCCGTACTCGCCCGCCAGTGGCGCCGCCAGCGGGAGCGGGCGGACTCGGCCGGCCTCGCCCTCGACACCCTGCGGAGCGAACACACCGCCCTCACCGCGGCCCACCGCGCCCTCGAGTCATCGCATGCCGCCCTGGCCCGCGAACACCAGTCACACGACGCCGAAGAGCACCGGATGTTCGAGTTCCTGCACGAACTCGGAGCCACCCTCTATGCCGACACCTCGGCCCGCAAACTGCACCGCCACATCGTGCGCGGCGCCGCCGCCGTCGTCGAAGCCCGCGGCGGCGCGCTCTATCTGCATGACGCGCCGAGCGGCCTGCTCGTCCCCACCATTATCTCCCGTGACTGCCCGCCGCTCATCGAGCTGCCCCCCGCCGTCATCGACAAGCTCGGCCACGACATCGCCGCCGTACGCAACCACGTGCGGCTGCAAAGCATCGTCGAGACCACCGGGGCCCTCGGCGACGTCTTCGGCAGCGGCCGGGCGCTGCGCCTTGACGACCTGCGTGCCCATTCCGCATTTGCCGGGCTGCCGGGCACCGGCGACGACCGCGTCCTCAGCGTGATGATCGCACCGCTGACCTACGGGACCAAACGGCTGGGCGTGCTGGCGGTAGCCCGGCCCGGGGCCGGCCGCGCGTTCACCGTTCATGACTTTGACGTCTTCCGGTCGATCGCCGAGCAGAGCGCGTTCGCCCTGGGCAGCGCCATGATCCAGCAGGAAGCCGCGCAAAAACGTCGGATCGAGGACGAACTCGCCCGGGCCAGCGAGATCCAGCGCATCCTCCTCCCGTCCCGCCCGCCCGCCTTTCCGGGCTTCGTGCTCGCCGGCGCCTGCCAGCCGGCCACCGTGGTCAGCGGGGACTATTATGATTTTATCCGTCTCGACGACACGCATCTCGGGGTGGTGATTGCCGATGTGTCCGGCAAGGGGGTTCCGGCCAGCCTGGTCATGGCGACCTGCCGTGGCCTGGTGCGGGTGAGCGCGGAGCAGCAGCTTTCGCCGGTGGCCGTGCTCCGGCGCGTCAACCGCCTGCTCTTCGCCGACATCCGCGAGGACATGTTCGTGAGCCTGGCCTATTGCATCCTCAACAGCACGACCGGCGAGGTGACAATGGTCCGCGCCGGCCACGACCCTCCCCTGCTCTTCCATCGCGCCGACGGGAGGATCGAACCGCTGAAGCCGCCGGGATTGGCTCTCGGGGTCGACAAAGGGCCGGTCTTCGACCGGGCCACCCATGAAACCACATTCCGCATGGAGCCGGGCGACCGCCTGCTGCTGTATACCGACGGGGTCACCGAGGCGCTGGATGCCGCCGGCCGTCACGAATTCGGTGGCGCCCGTCTGGCCGGGGTCTTCGAACGCGAGGCGGCCGCGGGGGCGGCGCCGCAGCCGCTGCTTGGAGCCGTCCAGACGGCCGTGGCCGCTTTCAGCGCCGGGGCGCGCCAGCACGACGACATCACGCTGGTGGTCATTGAGCGTGAGTGAGGGCGGGCGACGCGAGCGGGCGTGTCTTCCGAACTCTTGCGGGTTGTCAGGCATGCTCCTCTTTGGGATACTCAGGACGCATCCGGATCCGGGATGGCTCCCGCCCCAATCCTCCCCGCTTCCGCGCCTCACCACCCGACTCCTCATGAAACCATCGCTCATTCCTCTCGTTGGCGCGCTCGCGCTTGCCGGTGCCATCGCCGCGCAGGCCGACCCGTCCACCGCCGCCCGCAGCCTGAATACCTTCGGCCTCGACCTCCACCGGCGGCTCGCCGCTGAAAGCGGTGGCAACCTGGTGACCTCGCCGTGGTCGATCGAAACCGCCCTGGCCATGACCTACGGCGGTGCGGCGGGTCAGACCAGAACCGAAATGGCCCGGGTGCTGCATTTGGCCCAGGACGATGCCGCCGTGCACACCGGCTTTGCCGCGCTCACGGCCGACCTGCGCGCACTGGCCGAAAAAAGCCGGGCGCGCGTGGAGGAAGCCGGAGAACGCGGCCGTCAGACCACTCCCCTGACCCTGACGGCCGCCAACCGTCTTTTCGGCCAGGAGGGATACGCGTTTGCCAAACCGTTCCTTGATCTCGCCGCGGAGACGTACGGCGCTCCGCTGCAGTTGATGGACTTCCGCAAGGCTCCCGAACCCGCCCGCCAGACCATCAACTCGTGGGTCGAAAAGGAAACGCGCGAACGCATCAAGGACCTGATCCCTCCGCTGGCCATCACTGCGGACACCCGGCTCGTGCTCGTCAATGCCGTCCACCTGAAGGCCCCGTGGGTCCGCGAATTCGGCTATGAGCCCGGAGCCCCGTTCCACGTCAACGGCACGGAGCAGATCACCACCCCGGGCCTCGTCCACGAAGGCGCTTACGGATACCTCCCGCTGCCCGGCGGCGCGGCCGTCACCATCCCGTACGCCGGCGGCGGACTGCAGTTCGTGCTGTTCGTCCCCGAAGCCCGCGACGGCCTCGCCGCCATGGAAAAATCCCTCACCCCGGAAACCCTCGCCGCCGCCGCCAAGGCG
>JALRGF010000553.1 GCA_023253495.1 Verrucomicrobiales bacterium | reverse complement strand
GGCGCTGGCTTCGGCGGCAGCGAGCGTTGCGGCGGTCTGGATTGCGGTGGCGAGGTGGCGGGCCGTGGCGTCGCGGCGGCGGGCGGCTGTCTGCGCCTCGGCCAGAGCCGAGGCCCGGGCGGCGTCGCGGGTGGCGCGGCGGGCGGTGTCGCGGGTGCGACGGGCGGCTTCGGCGGCTTCGGCGACCGCGTTCATGGCGGTGTCTGCGGCCTTACGGGCCTCCGTTTGGCGGGGGGCGAGAGTGACGGCCGTTTCCTTGGCGGCGGCGAGCGCGGCGGACTTGCCGGCGTGGTCGGCTTCCTTGGCCGCGACTTCCTTGGCGAGCGCTTCGTGTTCGGACTGGGTGGCGGACAGCCGCGCCTGCATCAACGCGGCAGCCTGCGCCAGCTCCGGGGCATCGGCGACCACTTGAGCGGCGAGGGCGCATTGGGTGGCGGCGGTCTGCAGGCTGGGAAGAAGATCGGCTTTGGCGGCGAGCGCGGTCCGGGCCTCGGCCAGCGCGGCGGCGGCGGCATCGGCAGGCCCCTGGGCTTCGGCGAGGGCTTTGGCGGCGGTGGCGGCCTCGGTGTCGACCGTCTGGGCCGCGAGTTGGAGCGGTTCCCATGTTTCGCGGGCGGCGGTTTCGCGGCGGCGGGCTTCCTGTTCGGCGGCGGTGGCGGCATCAGCCGCTGCCTGGAGCGCGGCGGCGTCGGCACCGCTGGCCGCGGGGGTGGTCGGAGAGTCGAAGGCGGCCTGATAGGCCCGGCTCAGGGCCACCTCCCGCCAGAAGGCGGAAATATCGTATTTCAGCTCCACCAGTCCGTCGGCGAGCACCTCGAGCAGCGTGTCGGCGGCGGGTGGATTGGCGGTGTGGCGCAGGTCGACCGGTTCGATCACGCCGCGGCCGAGCAAGGCAGCCCAGAAGCGGTTGGCGGCATTGAGAGCGAAGGCGCTTGAAGCGGTCAGCGGGTCGGCCAGCCGGGCGCGGCGGCTGTGGCGGGGGACCGGGCGGACCGACTTGTCCTGGTCGTTGGGAGCCACCACCCAGGCGTCCGCGGGCGCGACGACCGGCTCGACGATGGCTGTTTCTCCCGGCAGGCGCGGTTTTTCCTGGCCACCGATTTTCGTGAAAACCGATACGAATGTCACCTCGCCTTCGGCGCGTTCGGCGACCACTGCGGGTTTCATCGGATCGGGCTGAAAGAGATATGTCCGGCTGAAAAATGCCAGCAGCCCCTGGTAGTCGCGCTGCCAGTAATCAGCGATGCGCGGGTGGTCATGACATTGCGCGCATGACAAATCCATGCCGAGAAAGAGGCGGCCGCTGTCGCGCGCCAGCGCATTCGGTTCCGCTTCGCGGTCGAGCAGCCAGCGGGCCGGGCCGCGGGGCGTGCCCTCGCTGCCGTCGGCCGCCAGCAATCTGCGGACCAGCGCGTCCCACGGGGTGCGCGCGGCCACCTCTTCGCGCAGCCACGTCCGCCACTCGGACGCCTTGACGTGCTTTTCCGCCCGGCGCTCCATGAGCATGACGTCGAGCACGGTGGCGAGGTGCCGCGCATGCTGGGGGTCGGCGATGAACGTGTCGACGAGGCGGGCGCGCTTGTCCGGTGCCGGGTCGGCGGCGAAGGCGCGCGCTTCGTCGGCGGTCGGGACCATGCCGCGGAAATCGAGGGAGGCACGGCGGATGAATTGGGAATCGGAACACAGGCCGGGCGGGGCTGTGGCAACGCCATGGGCAAGGGCCTCGTCGATGCGGGCATGCAGCGGCCCGGCATCAGCTGTTGCGGGTGCGGCGGGCGGTGTGATGCCGGTGGCCGGTGGAATAAGAGCCGTCATGAGGGTGACGGCGAGGCTGGCGGCGGCGAGGCCGCGCCCCGCCCGGACGGCGGCCGGCCGCCGGGCCCATGGAATTCCGCAGGTGAGCATTCAACGGTCACGATGGTCGAACGGTCCGTGGTTTGACAAGGAGGAAGCCTCCGGGGGCGGCTCACGCGGCACTCAGCTGATGCCCGAGGTGTGGTCGGGCGCTGGCGATGCGGTGGCGCCCGCGGTGCCGGCTGCTTCCGGCCCGGAAGTGGTCGTCGGTCGCCTTTGCGGTTGACGAAGCCGGCGGAATCGCGGGAATGAGGGGTATTCTTTTTTCCACATGATCCCACTCGAAGACGCTCTTGAAGACATGGTCGGCAAAGCCCAGCGCGGACTGGGCATGACCGACGCCGAACTCTGTGCCAAAGCCGACGTCCTGATTGAGGATCTGGTGGATGTGCGCCACGGCCTGCTCCGCGAGGAGCAGGTCCGCCGGATCGCCGGCATCCTGCACCTGCAGGCCGACTGCCTGATCGCGATTGCGAAAAAACAATGGTACCCGGAAATCCCCATTGTGCCCGGTCTGCGGCAGATCCGCGACGAGCACCATGAGATGACGCCGAACGCGTATCTCATTTCAGACGCCAACGGTGATGCCGTGATTTTTGACACCACCTCGGATGCGAGTCCGATGATCGACATGATCCGCCGGCACTCGCTGCGCCTCGGGGCCATCTGCCTGACCCACACTCACGAGGACCACATCATGGCGTTGCCGCAGCTGCGGGCGGCGTTTCCTGAAACGCCGGTGTACTCGCCGGCGCGTGAGCCGGTGGCGGACACCATTCAGATTGATGACGGCCATGAGATCCGGGTCAGCGACCTGCAGATCGAAACCCGCTACACCATCGGCCACACTGAGGGCGGCATGACGTATGTCGTGCGTCGCGGGCTGAGCGTGCCGGTGGCGGCGGTCGGCGACGCGTTGTTCGCGGGCAGCATGGGCGGCGGCCGCCATTCGTGGGCGGAAGCGTTGTCGACCAACCGCAAACAGTTGTTCACCCTGGCCGAGGAAACCGCGGTGCTGCCCGGCCACGGCCCCATGACCACCATCGGCCAGGAAAAGCGCCACAATCCGTTTTATCCGGAATTCAAGCCGCAGCCGTAACCTTTCATCCTTCACCAAAACATCCCCACCATGAGCAAAGAACGCATCGCTTTTGTCGGAGTCGGCCGCATGGGCTCGAACATGGCCCGCCGTCTCAAGGACGTCGGCTACGACATCACCGCCGTCTATGACATCAATACCAAGGCGGCCGCGGAAGTGGCGGCCGAGCTGGGCGCCCGGGCGCCGGAGAAGCTGGCTGACGTCACGGCGGCGGCCGACGTCATTTTCACGGTGGTCACCAATGATGACGCCATGCGCGGGATTTTCTTCGCGGCCGGCGACAACCTGCTGGTGAATGCGGCCGGCAAGACGTTCATCAACTGCGCCACGCTCAGCCCGGGCATCCAGCAGGAGGTGGAAAAGGCCGCCGAAGCCGCCGGCGCCCATACCGTGGAAGGCTGCATGGCCAGTTCCATTTCGCAGGCCCGCGAGGGTACGCTGTATCTGATGTGCGGCGGGCGCGAGGAGATCTTCCGCAAGGTCGAGCCGATCCTCAAACTGATGTCGGTCAACCTGCGTTACTGTGGCCCGACCGGCAAGGCGGCCGAGGTCAAGGCCCTCGTCAACATGGTGATGAACATCAATACCGCCGGGCTGGCTGAAGGACTCGGACTGGCCAGCGCGCTCGGTCTCGACCTCAACCTGATCCGCGAAGTGTTTTCGCAGACCGGTGCGAACAGCCGGGTGCTGGAAACCGACGGCGGGGACATGCAGGCGCGCGCACAGCGCGGCGACATGCTCGCTGCCGTCCTCGGACCCGCAGATGGCGCACAGCAGCGCAGCTCTCACCGCTGCGGCGCTACGGCACAGCGAATCGTCGCAGCCGGCCGGCGTGGCGGCGCACTTTGACAAAAAGGTGAACGAGGAGTCGGCGCGGCAGAGCCTGCCGGTGGACGGCTGGCGCTGGCAGAAGCGCTTCTTCATCTTCTCAGGTGGGTGTGTGTGTTTGGGGGGTGGGGCAGCGGGGGTGTTGGGG
>JALRGF010000514.1 GCA_023253495.1 Verrucomicrobiales bacterium | reverse complement strand
CAAAAAAAAGGGAGGACTCGACCTGACCAGCTACGCCGCCCTCATGGCCGGCGGTTCGTCCGGCGAAATCGCCGTCGCCGGGGACCCGGCCGGCAGCCGCCTCTACGCCTGCGTCACCAAGGCTGCCGAACCCTTCATGCCGCCTCAGGGCGACGGCCTGGCCGCCCCCGACCTCGACATCCTCAAACGCTGGATCGAAGGCGGTCTGCTCGACACCCGCGACGGGGTGGCCCGCAAAGCAAAAAAACCCGCGTTCTCCGCCCAGCTCGCCGAGGTCACGCTCGGCAAACCGGACGGCCCGCCCCCGATGCCGGAAAACCTCCTGCTCGAACCGGTCGTCACCACCCGCCGCGCCGCCGCCACCGCCGCCCTCGCCTCCAGCCCGTGGGCCCCGGTCGTCGCCATCAGCGGCCAGCGCCAGGTCCTGCTCTACAACACCGATACCCTCGAACTCGCCGGCGTGCTCCCGTTCAACGATGGCGCCATCGAATCACTCACCTTCTCCCGCAACGGCCGCCTCGTCGTCGCCGGCACCGGCATCGGCGGCAAAAGCGGCAAGGTGGTCGCCTGGGAGGTCACCACCGGAAAAACCGCCTTCGAGGTCGGCGAGGAACGCGATACCGTGCTCGCCGCCGACCTTTCGGCCGACCAGTCGGTCGTCGCCCTCGGCGGCCCGTCGCGCCGCGTCAAACTCTATGGCACCGCCGACGGCGCCTTGATCAAGGACATCAAAAAACACACTGACTGGGTGACTGCCCTGCAGTTCAGTCCGGACGGCGTGCTGCTCGCCACCGGTGACCGCGCCGGCGGCCTGCACGTCTGGGAAGGACGCACCGGCAACGAGTATTTCGCCCTGCCCGGCCACACCGGTGCCATCACCGCCGTCAGCTGGCGCGCCGACAGCAATATCCTCGCCTCCGCCAGCGAGGACGGCACCATCCGCCTCTGGGAAATGAACGAGGGCAAGGAGGTCAAAAAATGGAATGCCCACGGCGGTGGTGTGCAATCGGTCGCCTTCACCCACGACGGTCGTCTCGTCAGCTGCGGCCGCGACCGCCACGTCCAGGTATGGAATCAGGAGGGAGCCCAGGCCGCCGCGCAAAACCAGTTCTCCGACCTCACCCTGGCCACCTGCTTCTCCCACGACGGCGCCCGCTTCATCGTCGGCGACTGGTCCGGTCGCATCAGCGTCTGGAATTCCCAGGACGCCGCCGCCCTCGGTGACATGTCCGCCGCCCCGCCCAGCATCGAACAACGGCTCGCCCGCCTCCGGCCCGAACGCGATCAGGCGCGCGAGGCCGCCGCCACCGCCGCCGCCGCCCTGGCCTCCCTCCAGGAAAAACAACAGGCCGCCCAGGCCGCCATGGCCGCCGCCCGCACCCGCCTCGCTTCCTTCGACGAAAAATCCCGGGCCCTCGCCCCGTCACTGGCCGCCGCCCGCGCCGCCGCCGAATCCCTGCTCTCCCGGCTCGCGGAGCCGCCGCCAGCCGCCCCCGCCGCGCCCC
>JALRGF010000458.1 GCA_023253495.1 Verrucomicrobiales bacterium | reverse complement strand
CGCGGCGGGCGGGGTCGAAGAGGCGGGCGATGAGGTAGACGGCGGCGAAGCCGGCGCCGAGCAGGCCGGCGGCGTAGCCGATGTTCATGGTGGTGACGTGGATGCTCAGCCAGAAGTTGGTATTGAGCACGGCCTGGAGCGGTTCGAGGGTATCGGTCGCCTTGCCCGAGTCGTGTTTCATGGCGAGGAACATGCCGATGGCGGCGAGGCCGGCGGTGATGGGCAGGGCGAGGCGTTTGCGGGTGATCCATTCGGCGACCAGGCCGAGGATGACGACGAAGGCGGTGTTGAAGAGGATGGTTTCGTAGAGGTTGGTGACCACGGAAGTGACCCACCGGCCCATGATGACCGAGCGGACGACCATGCCGGCAAGGAGCAGGACGAGCCCGGCGGTCATGAGGATCCAGGTGCCGCCGTGGAGGAAGCGGGAGCCGGCGGTGCCGGGGGCGAGCAGCCACGATATGGCCTGGGCGAGGAAGGCGATGACGAATGCCTGGAGGGTGTAGTAGAAAAAGTCGACGCGGTTATAGACGATCTCCCAAGGCACCCGCCATTCCTGGCCGCGGGAGTCGGCGGCAGTTTCGTTTTCGGTGACGACGCGGTTGAGGGTGGCGGAGAAAGCGGAGTGGTCGGTGCGCTGAGCGGCCATGGATTCCCAGTCGGCGAGGGATTTGGCGGCTTGTTCCTGCATGTTCGGGGCGATCAGGCCGGCGATGATCATGTGGCCGAGGCTCATCCATTCGGTGCGATCCTTTTCCGGGTGCGGGTATGGGACGAGCCATTGGCCGCGCACCGCCATGTCGCGGATCGGCTGGGGCACGTCCTCGAAGCCGAGGGCGGCGCCCGACTGGCGGAGCACCCCGGCGAAAGCGCTGAGCGGCAGTTTGCCGTCCTTCATGACGGCGGCGACGAGCGGGGGCGGTTCGGCCCCGCCGCCCGGCTGGATGCCGTTGCGGGCCCAGTCGAGGGTGGCGAGCATCGATTCAAATTCGACCGCGTTCTGGGCGAGGTGAATGATCATCGACTGCTGCGGCTGGCGCTTTTTTTCGTCGATCTTGGAAAATTCGGCATAGAGCTCGCGCAATTTCGGCAGGGCGGGCTCGACTTCGGCGAAAGAATAGCGATGGCGGCGTGACTCGTGCGGGGTGATGCCGGCCAGGCTGACGGCGGCGGGGTCATCGACGACGAAGAGCGGGTAGTGGCGGGCGTGCTCGGGGAAGAAGAGGACGTCGAGCAGCCATTCCGACGGATTGAGGACGCGTTTGGTGCCGTCGTCGTATTTCAGGCGCAGGGTGCGGGTGCCGTGGAAGCGGAGCAGTTTGTAGCCGGCCAGGGTTTCGAGCGGTTTGACGCGGCCGTCTTCCTGGACCGGCATGCGGGCGAAGCGGTCGACGGTTTCCTGCGGCCATGACGGCAGCTTGTGGGAGCTGCTGATGGTGCGTTTGCCGGCGTTTGAGAGGATTTCGCCCAGGGTGATGCCGAAGAGGACGAGGATGACGGCGAGGGCGGGGAGCAGGCGTTTCCAGAGCTTCATGGCGGGCAACGGGGATCAGGCGGCGGAGGGCTTTGGCACGGAGGGGGCGGGGGGGGAAGCGGCCGGAGCGGAAGCGGGGGAGGTGGCGCGCTGGCGGGACGAGCGGGTGATGGCTTCGGCGAGCTTCATTGAGAAGTGGAGCGTCATGCCGACGGCGGCCATGATGGTGGCCCAGACCGGCCATTGGTCGGACGGGTTGTTGACCACGGCGAATACCGAGAACATTTCCGAGCGGGGCCGGGCGGGGGTCCATTTGTCATTGTAGGACGCCTGGAAGAGGGTGTAGCCCTTGTGGCGGAGGGGTTTGTTCATTTCGATCTTGATCGGCTGATCGACGCCGCCGTCACGTTTGATGACATCGCTGGAGAACACCTTCGGGCGCATGGTGCCGGGGTGTTTTTCGTGGGTGAATTGGGTCAGAGTGACCGAGAACGGCAATTCCCACGTCTGGCGCTTGAAGTGCAGGGTGAAAACGCGGCCTCCGGCGGTGCGGTAAGTGACCGGGTGGTTGGCGATTTCCCAGAGCAGGACGGGTTTTTCCGGGCCGCCGGGTTCGCGGACGGTGGCGAGCACGCCGGCGAAATTGGCTTCGGCGGTCATGGCCGGCGGTTGCGGGCGGAGGTAGAAGCCGTCGACGACCGGGGTGCCCGGCGGAGGCGGGCGCATGGCGGCGGACTCGGTGTCGGAATTTTTCGCGTACTGGGTGATGACCAGCTCGAAGGGCAGGGAGGCGGAGTGGAAGGTGCGGGTGCGGCCGTTGGCGAGGTCGTCGAACTGGTTTTCGTGGACCATGAGGACGGGTGAGTCCTTGCCGACCTCGGTGATTTCGATGACGCGGTCGTGGTAGCTGGTGAAGAGGTTGCCAGTCTGACCTTCGTGGAGCTTGAGGTTTCCCTCGCGTTTGAAGTAGAACGATACGGCGCCGGCGGCGAGCAGGACGAGGATCGACGAATGGGCGATGACCACGCCGAAGGTGCGCCAGTTTTTGCGGATGCGGACGATGCCGCCGATCGTCATGTTGACGAAGAGGATCGACATGAGCAGGAAGGCGCCGGGCAGCGGCACCTTGATCGGGCCGACGTCCTCAAGGAAGAACCAGGAGTCGAAGTATTTTTTCTGGACGTCGTAGAGGCTGGTATCGACCTGCGAGATGGTGCCCAGCCAGGTGAGGAGGAGGAGGAAGGCGAGCACGACCACGCCGATGCCGAAGGACCCGAGGAAGGCGATGGCGCGGGCCAGCGGCGACCGGCGGGCGGCTTTCCGTGCGGAGGGCAGGGAGTCGGGCAGTTCGCTCATGGTGTCTTTCAAGGGTTGTACGACGGGGTGAGCTGGAGCGAGGCGATGAAGGCGTCGAAATTCGCGGTCTGGCCGGCGATGAGGTCGGCCGGTCCGGTCATTTTGACGGTGAGGGTGACGTCGCCTTCGGCGCGGACAGTCACCGCTACTGGCCTTCGTCGCCACACTCGGTTTCAGCCGCGCGAGTTTCGTGCGCTTCACCGAGCGCGAGGATGCCGCGACGTTATCGCGCTGCATCGTCGCAGCGCTGGAGTATTTTGGTGGCGTGCCGCAACACCTGTTGCTTGATAACCCGGCGACGGTGGTCATCGAGCGCGATGCCTACGGCGCGGGGCAACATCGCTTCCATCCGCAGCTGCTGCAGATCGCCGAGCAGTACGGCTTTATCCCGCGGCTGTGCCGACCGTATCGAGCCAAGACCAAGGGCAAGGTCGAGCGGTTCAACCGCTACCTCAAGGAGAGCTTCGTCCTGCCGCTCGCCACCACGCTCAAGCAGGCGGGGATCAGCCTCGATGTCGAGACTGCCAACGCCCATGTTGGACCCTGGCTTGAGCGGGTGGCGAACCGGCGACTGCACGCCACGACGGGCGAGATCCCCGCCGAGCAACTCGTCCTTGAGCGAGCACACCTGCGCCCA
>JALRGF010000413.1 GCA_023253495.1 Verrucomicrobiales bacterium | reverse complement strand
GTCAGTGTGATTTCGCCGTCCACCGTCACCCGCAGCCGCCCGATCCAGATGCGGGAAAATCCGCCATGCGCCGTGCCGGTGTCGAGATCAATGCGGTCCGTCCGCTCCACCCGGTCCGGTCGCGTGAAATCAGGCTCATGGAAACCCACCGAGACGAGACCCGGCTCACCACCGCGGACCGGAACCGCCCCCCACAGGCATCCCGCGACCAGGGACCACAGGCTGCCGGCGACACATGGCATCAGACGCATCGGGATGGCACTATGCGGACGGTCAGCCGCCCGGCAAGAAAAGCCGCCCGCGGCTCCGAAGCGGAAAAAATGCGGTTTATGAGAGGGTTCTGCTGAACAACGGATGAGATGGTGCTGACTCGGACCGCAGGAACGGCGGCGCGTCATGGGCCTTGCCTGCTGGGGGAAGGAATCATGTGCCTCGAGCTGCTGGGGGGCGTGAGGGTTCCTGCGACGCGGGGAATGCCATCCGGGCGGCGCTGTGGCGCTGGTCGATTTGGGGGATGCCAACGAGGCGGCTACACCCACAGATTCCGATCCAGGGTGCGGAAGTGGACGGCTTCGAGGAGGTGGTCGGAGGTGATGTGGACGTGCCCGGCGAGGTCGGCGAGGGTGCGGGCGACTTTGAGGATCCGGTCATGGGCCCGCGCGGAGAAGTTCATCTGGTGCATGGCATTTTCGAGCAGTTCGCGGCAGTGGTCGTCGAGGGCGGTGTGGGTTTTCATGACGCGGGACGACATGGCGGCGTTGCAGCGGATGTTCGGTTCTCGGGCGAAGCGGGCCGCCTGCACGGCGCGGGCGGCTTCGATGCGGGCGCGGATGGTGTCGGACGGTTCGCCGGAATCCGCGCGGTTGAGGTCGCGGAAATCGACCGACGGGACCTCGATGTGGATGTCGATGCGGTCGAGGAGCGGACCGGAGAGCCGTTGGCGGTAGGCGCGGAGCTGGTTCGGGGTGCAGCGGCACTCGCGTTTCGGGTCGCCGAAGTAGCCGCAGGGGCATGGGTTCATGGCGGCGACGAGCAGGAAGCGGGCGGGGTAAGTGATGGTGGCGGCGGCGCGGGAGATGGTGACTTTGCCGTCTTCGAGCGGTTGGCGCATGACTTCGAGCGTGCTGCGCCGGAATTCCGGCAGTTCGTCGAGGAAGAGGACGCCATTGTGGGCGAGCGAGACCTCGCCGGGGAGCGGGTTGCTGGTGCCGCCGAGCAGGCCGGCATCGGAGATGGTGTGGTGCGGGCTGCGGAACGGGCGGGTGGTGAGGAACGACTGACGGGTCGAGAGCAGGCCGGCGATGGAATGGATTTTGGTGGCCTCGATGGCCTCGTCCTCGCTCATGGCCGGCATGATGGTGGCGACGCGTTTGGCGAGCATGGATTTGCCGGTGCCGGGCGGGCCGACCATCAGGAGGTTGTGGCCGCCGGCGACCGCCACTTCGAGGGCGCGTTTCACGCCGGCCTGGCCCTTGACGTCGGCGAAATCGATGTCGTGGACCTGTTCCTGGCGGAGTTTTTCCAGGTCGCGGCGCGGTTCGGGGACCAGGGGAAACGTGCCGTCGAGGTGCTGCCAGGCTTCGGCCAGGCTGGCTACGCCATGGACGATGACGCCGTCGACAACGCTGGCTTCCACGGCATTTTCGGTGGGCACAAGCACGGCGCGGCGGCCGCGGGCACGGGCCTCAATGGCGAGCGGCAGCACCCCGCGCACGGCGCGCACGCTGCCGTCGAGGGCGAGTTCGCCGGTGATGAGGTAGTCGTCGAAGAGTCCGGGCGCGGCGTCGAGGCGGGCGGCGATCAGGCCGAGGGCGATGGGGAGGTCGAAACCGGCACCTTCTTTTTTCACGTCGGCCGGGGCGAGGTTGACGGTGAGGCGGCCCTTGGGCGGTTGGAAGCCGCTGTTGAAGATGGCGGTGAGCACGCGGTCGCGGCTTTCGCGGACGGCGGCGTCAGGCAGGCCGACGATCATGATGCCCTTCATTTCCTCACCGGGGGAGGCGTTGGCTTCGATTTCGACCTCGAGGGCTTCGACGCCTTTCAGGGCGGCGGAATAAAGTTTGGCGAAAGTGGAGGGCATGGCGACGGCTCACTACGCGGGAGCCGGGTGCCGGTGTTCATTTTTCTGGGGAGGGGTTTCCGCTTTTGAGGTTGG
>JALRGF010000430.1 GCA_023253495.1 Verrucomicrobiales bacterium | reverse complement strand
GGGCCGGCCTGGGCATGGTCGATGGCATCTGGCCGCTGGTGCCGACGGCGCGGCTCGCGCACATCGGCATTTATCGTGATGAGGAGACGACGCGGCCGCATCCCTACTACTCGAAATTCGGTCCGGCACTGGATCCGGCGGATGTCTTTCTGGTGGATCCGATGCTGGCCACCGGGCAGAGCGCGGTCGAGGCGGTCAACCAGCTCAAGGCGCACGGGGCGCGCCGGGTGCGCTTTCTGTGTCTGGTGTCGGCGCCTCCGGGGCTGGACACGTTTCACGCCGCCCATCCCGATGTGCCGGTTTTCACGGCGGCGATTGACGACCACCTGAATGACCGGAGCTACATCGTGCCCGGCCTCGGTGACGCCGGAGACCGGTATTTCGGCACGGTGGCGGCCGGGTAGCGGAGCGGTCGGAAGCCGACTTCCGGATCCCCAGAGTGCCCACCGTCCCCCGTATCCCTCAGGGGTCCTTGGCGTCCTTCCGGTCCCTCCGGTCCCGGCTTATTCCACGGCATTCTCCAGAGCGCCGACCCCGTCGATCTCGATACGGACGGCATCACCCGGCTGGAGGGTGAAGGTGGCCGGGGGCACGATGCCGGTGCCGGTCATGAGGTAGGCGCCCTGCGGGAAATCGTTTTCGCGGAAGAGCCAGCCGGCCAGTTCGGGCAGCGAGCGTTTCATGTGGTCGAGGCTGGTGGTGCCGGAGAAGACCGGGTGGCCATCGCGACGGATGCTCAGGGTGATGGCGGTGGCGGCGGGCAGCGGATCTTCGGTGAGCACGAGAGCGGGGCCGAGGGCGCACGAGCCGGTGTAGATTTTCGCCTGCGGAAGGTAAAGCGGGTTTTCGCCCTCGATGTCGCGCGACGACATGTCATTGCCCACGGTGTACCCGATGATGCGGCCGGCGGCATTGAGGGCCAGCGTGAGTTCCGGTTCCGGGACGTTCCAGCGGCCGTCGCGGCGGATGCGGACCGGTTGACCGGGGCCGACGACGCGGCGGGCGGTCGCCTTGAAGAACAATTCCGGCCGATCAGCGTCATAGACGAGGTCATAGAGCCGTTCGGCTCCGGACCGTTCGCTTTCTTCCATGCGGGCGTCGCGGCTGCGCCGGTAGGTCACGCCGGCGGCCCAGATTTCCTGTGACTGCACGGGTGGGAGCAATTCTTCCGGCCTCGGGGCTTCGGCGCGCAGGCGGGCGGCTTCCCAGGCGATGGCGGCGGGGGTCTCGGACTGGAAAAGGCTGTCTAGGGTCAGTTCCGGGGCGTGCGACCAGCCGTCCGGCGTATGCAGGCGCAGGCCGCTGGTGGTGGCGAAAACGGAGAGCATGGCGGCAGGATGGCACAGGTTTTTGACCAGCACATCGGAATCCCGCGCGATGCCCGATCCACCGTTCCGGAAACGCGCGGCCGGGCGACGCACTCAGGCGAGTGCGGTAAAAAGCGCGGCGGCGGCGGCTTCAGGGGCGTGGGCCGGGCCGCGGGCGGTGGCAGTGCGCGGCGGCTCCGTGGAAGCGGCATCGTCGGGAAAGACGATGGCCTGCAGGTGGAGTTCGTCGGCGCTTTCAGTGGTGAGGAGGCCGATCGGGGTGTGGCAGCCGGCCTGCAGGAGGCGGAGGAAAGCGCGTTCGGCCTGCAAGGCGCGCCAGGTGGCCGGATCGGTGATGGCCTGCAGCAGGGCGTCGCGGGCCGGATCCTCTCCGAAGACCTCGAACGTGACGATTCCCTGGGCGGCGGCGGGGAGAAATTGGGTGACCGGGAGCAGGGCGGCGTGCAGGCCGGCGGGCAGCGGTGTGGCGGTGGCGGCCGCCGGGTGCCACGGCGTGGCGTAGCCGAGGCGGTCCAGCCCGGCGCGGGCCAGCACCACGGCGTCGAGGCCGTCGGCTTCCGCGAGTTTGCGCAGACGCGTCGGTACGTTGCCGCGCATTTCGATGATCCGGAGGTCGGCGCGGTGGTGGCGGAGCTGGCGGGCCCGGCGCACGCTGCTGGTGGCCACGGTGGCGCCGGGCGGCAGGGCGTCGAACCCGCCGGGGTGGCGCGAAACGAGCATGTCGTCGACGGCGGCGCGGGGCAGGCAGCCGGCGAGGTGAAAGCCGTCGGGCAGGTCGGTGGGCACGTCTTTGGCGCTGTGCACGGCGGCCTGCACGGTGCCGCCGGCGAGGGCGGCCTCAAGTTCCCTGGTCCAGACGCCTTTGTCGGCGCCCGATTCGGGATGCCCGAGGCGCAGATCCTGCCGGAGGTCGCCGGTCGTCTGGATCACGGTATGAAAGAATGCATCGTCCGGCCGGGCTGATCGGAGCGCCTGGAGGACCATTTCCGTCTGGGCGAGGGCGAGGGCTGATCCGCGGGTGCCGAGAGTCATCGGTTGGGGTGAAGCGGGGATGAGGGAGACGGGGCGGGGGCGGCGGGCACGATCAGAGTGTCGGCGTGGGGCGGCACCCAGAGACCGGCGGCCGGCACCGAGAGAACGCCGGCGATGGCGCTGACTTCGTTTTCGATGATCCGTTCGCAGCGCAGGATTTCCTTTTCGCGGCGCGTGCGGGCCTCGGAGGCCATGTCTTCGAGGTGATCGACGTTGTACAGGTAGACGCCGTCGAACAAGCCGCAGGCCGGATCGATGTCGCGTGGCACGGCGATGTCGATGAGGAAGAGCGGCCGTCCATGGCGGCGGCGGAGGGCGGCCTGGACGTGTCCCGGGGTGATGATGTGGTGGGGGGCGGAGGTCGAGCTGATGATGACATCGACCTTGGTGACCTCGTCGGGCCAGGCGTCGTAATGGACGGCGCGACCGCCCATTTCCGCGGCCAGTTCCACGGCGCGTTCGTAGGTGCGGTTGGCGACGATGACGCTGCGGGCGCCGCGGCTTTGCAGGCTCTGGGCGGTGCGGCGGCTCATGTCACCAGCGCCGAGGATCATCACGGTGCTGTCGCGCAGCTCGCCGAAAATCCTTTCCGCCAGCTCGACGGCGGCCCCGCCGACCGAAGTGGCCCCCTGCTGGATGCGAGTGGATGAGCGGACGTGTTTGCCGACGCGGAACGCGTGCTGGAAAAGCTTGTTGAGGGTGCGTCCGGTGGCGCCGGCCCCCTGGGCGGCGGCATAGGCACTCTTGACCTGCCCGAAGATTTCCGTTTCACCGAGCACCATGCTGTCGAGCCCGCTGACCACCCGGAAGAGGTGGCGGGCGGCCTGGTCGTCGGCGTGGCGGTAGAGGCGATCGGCATCGTCACCGAGCCGGAAGCGGGCGTCGAGAAACGCGAGGGCCGAGTGCGGCTGCTCGCCGGCGGCGTAGACCTCGACGCGGTTGCAGGTGGACACGAGGACGACCTCCCGGATACCCGGCTGAGCGCGCATTTCCTCCATGACGGAGGCGATTTCGGTGTCGCGCACGGCCAGCCGCTCCCGGAGTGAGACCGAGGCGGTGGTGTGGTTGAGGCCGGTGGCGAACAGGGGCATGGTTCAGTGCTGCGACACGATCCAGAGGGTGCCGAGCGGCAGCAGGAAAACGAGGGCGGCGACTTCGGCGAGGCGCCGTTGCGGCCAGCCTTGGCGCCACTGGTGGAAGAGGATGGCGAGGTACGCGGCCCAGACCGCCCAGCTGGCGGCCAGTTTGAGCGTGCCCGGACGGGTTTCCATGAGGTACGCGCTGAGGATGCCGACTGAGAGCAGGGCGAAGCCGGCGTGGAGCAGGCCGAGCAGCCCGCGGCCGAGGTTGTGGAGCGGCGGCAGGTTGAAGATCAGGCGGTGCGGGCGACCGCTTTTGAGCTGGCGGTTCTGGAAGAGGAAGAGGATGCCGGCCGAGGCGGCGAGAGCGAAGGCGGCATAGGCGAGCAGCGAAACGGTGGCGTGCCATTCCAGCCACGGATCGATCTTCGGGCGCGCCGCTAAAATACCGTCGCCCGGCCGGGGCGGCATCGTCCCCTGGAGAATGAGGGCGACCACCTGAAAGAGCCAGACCAGCGGCGCGGTGATAATGCCCATGAGGGAGACGCGGTAGGCCGGTCCGACCACCCAGTACATCAGAACGACTCCCCAGCTGATGAACAACAAAAGCTCCCAGGGCTGGGTGATCGGGCAGCGGCCGAGTTCGCGGCCGCGATTGAGCAGCACCCAGCATTGCCCCAGAAATCCGAGTGCCATCAGCGCGTGGTGCGGCCAGGTGGCCCGGTACGCCGCTGCCACCACGCGCGAGGCCGCCGCGGCAAAGGCGCCGAGGAAACACAGCGTGGAAAACATCAGAGCGAGGCGGTCGGGTTCGGGCATGCGAGGGGAATAAAGGGGCGAAGAATGAAGAGGGGGGAAACGCCGACTGTGCACGATTTTTGCCCTGATGCCAGTGGTGAGTGGCGGGTGGCGGGTGGTGGGCGGCGCCGCGCGCGCAAAAAGTGTGGTGTCCGGATGGTTTACCGCTTTCGCGAAGCGCCGGGTGCATCAAAAGTAATTGGTGATGGCCGATGACCACTCCGGACGCGGTGAATTGACCCAGGCGGGCACTCTGCGCTGTCTGGCGGATGGCGTGGTGGCGGCGGATCTCGGCGGGCGGGTGATTTTTCTGAACCGGGCGGCGGAGCGGATGACCGGATGGTCGGCGGCGGCGGCGGCCGGGCGACCCCTGGCGGAGGTTTTCCGGATCGCGCATCCGGACGGGCAGGCGGCGGAATTCATCCGCTTGGGAGGCGGCCGGGGTGGCAGGCCTCTGGTGTTGACCTGCCGGACCGGCGAGCGGTTGCCGATCGAGGATACGTCGGCACCGATCCGTGATGCGGAGGGTGGGCTGGCCGGGCTGGTGAGTGTGTTTCGGCCGCGTGACGAGGGGGCGGAGCGGCCGGGGGCTTGGGGTTGCAGAGTCACCTCTCGGGAGCCGCCGATGGTCTGGTGGCCGGCGATTACGAGGCGGGTT
>JALRGF010000316.1 GCA_023253495.1 Verrucomicrobiales bacterium | reverse complement strand
CTCGTGCTCGACCTCAAACAACGCGGGCTGCTCGACGAGACCCTCGTTGTCTGGGGCGGTGAATTCGGACGCACCCCGATGGTCGAAGACAACCCGACGCTCGGGCGCAGCCGCGGCCGCGACCACCATCCTCAGGCGTTCTCGATGTGGATGGCCGGTGGCGGCATCAAGGGCGGCGTGACCTACGGCGCCACCGATGACATGGGATTCCATGTGGTCGAAAATCCGGTGCACATCCACGACATCCAGGCGACGATGCTTCATTGTCTCGGCCTCGACCACGAGCGGCTGACCTTCGAGTTCCAGGGGCGACGGTTCCGCCTTACCGACGTCCACGGCCATGTGGTCACTTCGGTCCTCGCCTGATTTCTCCCGAGCCGAATCCATTCCGCATCTCCCGACCACACCCCGCACCCCGGTGACCCGTCCTGTCAGACCATCCGACGCGTCACTCCCGATATTCCCGACGCTGCCATGAAACAATCCCACGCTCTCGTCCTCGGATGCCTCATGGCGCTCGCCCAGCCGGCAGCCGCCGGAGAGACCGCCGCCCCGTCGCCCGCGGCCCCCACCCCGGCCGCCGAGTCCGGCCGACCGCCCGGCTGGCTGGCGGTGATTCCGGCGTACACCCACCAGTTTGACGCGGATCTCGACGGGTCCGACGCCTCCTTTTCGGCCGACCGCTGGCGGCTTGACCTCGGGACGCGCCTGCCGTTGTCCGACGCGCTGACGATTGCCATCGGTCTTGAAGGCGAGTGGTCGCATTATTCGTTCGACGGCCTGGGTGACGATGTCTTCGGGCTGAACCGGGATGCCGACGACCTGATGGTGGCGCAGCTCGGGGCGCTCGCGTTTTACGACCTTGATGACACGTGGCAGCTGGTGCTGGGCGGCACGGTTTCGTGGGGAGGCGATCTGGATGCGGACTTTGGCGACGGCTTGGGCGGCAGCGGCCTGTTCGGGGTGGCGTACCGGTTCAGCCCGCGGTTCTCGGTTACTCCGGGAGTGCTCGCGCTCGCCCGCATGGAGGACGATGCGCTGGTGATTCCGGTCCTCGGCCTCGACTGGCAGATCAGCGACGCCTGGCGCCTGCGCAGCATCGGGCCGGGCGCCGAGCTGACCTGGAAGGCGGCCGACTCGTGGAGCCTGTTCCTGCGCGGGCTGTATCGTCCGCGTGATTTCCGGCTGGCCCCGGATGCCGCGGTCCCGTCCGGCGTGCTCCGCGAGCGGACGTTTCCGGTCAGCCTCGGGGTCGAGTGGTCCCCGACCTCCCGGGTGTCCGCCACCGTCTTCGGCGGTGCCGTGTTCGGCGGCAGCCTGCGCCTGACCGAGGCCGATGGTCAGGAGGTTTTTGACGACGACTTTGACGTCGCTCCGATCGTCGGCGGCAGCCTGCGTGTTTTGTTCTGATCGGGAACGGACGGCGGCCGCCCCGGGATCACCGGCGCCCGTGGGGACTGGCCGTTGACCGTCGCCGGCACTCGGTTCATCATGGGATAACAAAACACCCCTGACTCCGATGATACCGCCGCCTGTCCCGCCTCCGCCCGCCACCCTGTCCCATCCGATCCCGCAGGAGGCCTTTGACTGGTATGACGAGTATGCGCACGGCCTGATCGACCGCCGCACGTTCATGACCCGCCTCGGCACGCTGACGGCCACGGGGCTTTCGATGTCGGTGCTGCTGGGCGCGCTCATGCCCGATTACGCGCAGGCCGAGCAGGTCTCGTTCAATGATCCCGAGATCAAGGCGACCTATGTGACGTTTCCCTCGCCGCACGGTCACGGCGAAGGACGCGGGTACCTCGTGACCCCGGCCAAGGCCACCGGCAAGGTCGGTCTGGTTCTCGTCGTCCACGAAAACCGCGGGCTCAACCCGTATATTGCCGATGTCGCCCGCCGCCTCGCCAAGGCCGGGTTCATCGCGTTCGCGCCCGACGCCCTGCACCCGAAAGGCGGCTACCCGGGCAACGACGACGATGGCCGCGCCCTGCAGGCGTCGCTCGACCGTGCCAAGGTGGAGCAGGATTTTATCGCGGCAGCCACCTTCCTGAAGGCGCATGAGGGCGGCAACGGGCGCCTCGGCGCGGTCGGGTTCTGCTTCGGCGGGTACGTCGTGAACATGCTGGCCGCCACCCTTCCCGATGTCCTCAATGCCGGCGTGCCGTTTTACGGAACTCCGGCGGCCAAAGAAATCCGCAAAAACATCAAGGCCCCGCTCCTCATCCACCTCGCCGAATCGGACGAACGCGTGAATGCCGCCTGGCCCGAATACGAGAGCGACCTCAAGGCGGCCGGTGTTGAATACACCATGCACCTCTACCCGAAGTGCCAGCACGGGTTTCACAATGATTCGACCGGCCGCTACGATCCGGAAAATGCGGCGCTCGCCTGGGAGCGCACCGTGGCCTCAATTAAATAGTTAAAAAAATGAAAAATGGGGTATACTCACCACTGGAGTGGATTTTG
>JALRGF010000189.1 GCA_023253495.1 Verrucomicrobiales bacterium | reverse complement strand
CAGGCAAAATCCTCAATCAGGCCGTGACCACGGCCAAACTGGCGGACAACGCCGTGACGTCGGTCGCTATTCTCGATGGCACCATCGCCGCCGCGGACCTTGCCGGCAATTCGGTCAATTCCAGCAAAATTGCCGATGGATCGGTGAGCACCGCCGATCTCGCGGACAGCGCGGTGACCTCCGCCAAAATCCTTGATGGGACCGTGGCGCTCGCCGACCTCGCGGACAACTCGGTCAATGCCGGCAAAATCGTCGATTTCTCGGTGGGCAACGCCGACCTCGCCGCCGGTGCGGTCACCGTGGACAAACTCAATGCCGGTTCCGTCGGGGTTTGGAATGCCAGTGGTGCTGCGGCCTACCGTTCGTCCGGGAGCGTCGGTATCGGAACCAGCCAACCGGCCGCCACGCTTCACGTCAACGACACCGCCACAGCGGAAGTCGAAATCAGCGGCAATGCGCCGAATGTTGAATTCCGGGACATCGATCACAGGACCAGCTACTGGATGCACAACAACGAAGGCCGGCTCTATTTTCTCTGGAACGCCGGCACCGGTGCCACCGGCTGGAACGGCGATCGGCCGTTGACCCTGCAGAACGGCCGCGTGGGCATCGGCAACGTGAACCCCCGGGCTCCGCTGGATGTCGCCAGCGTCGTCAATCTCACCATTGACTCGTACGGCCGCCTCACCACCAACGGAGCCACCGACGACAACAGCTCGGTCAATACCAATCTGTCCATCTGGGCTGAAGGCAGCATGTTTGCGACCCGGTACGATATTTCCTCGGACGCGCGCACCAAGGAAATCATCGGACCGGTCTCCGGTGCGGAAAGCCTCGCTCTTCTCGATCAGATCCGCATCACCGAGTACACGCGCGTGGACACTCCGATCCATGGCTCCCGTCCCGAGCGCAAGGTGATCGCCCAGGAAATCGAGCCGATCCTTCCGTCGGCGGTGAGTCGCCACACCGGTACCGTCCCGGACATCTATCAGCTGGCCGCGGTCGTGGATGGCTGGGTATCCCTGGACACCGATCTCCGGGCGGGCGAGCGGGTGAAGTTGATCCACGGGGCGACCCACGAGGTCGTGGAAGTCCTTGAATCCATACCCGGTGCCTTCCGGGTGCCTCTTGATGCCGGGGTCCGCGAGGTTTTTGTGTATGGCCGCGAGGTGGAGGACGTGCGGTCGGTTGATTACGATGCCCTTTCCATGCTGAATGTCTCCGCCACCCAGGAACTGTACCGCCGCGTGCGGACGCTGGAGGAACGGCTGGAGGCGATTGAGCGGCACCTCGGGGCCCAGTGAAACGACTTTCTCCGGAGCCCCCTCAGGTCTCATGTTTTCGCGCTTTTCATCGCTCCTCCGGCACACCCGGTGCCGACTGCGGCCGGTCGGGATTGGCGGCCTGCTGCTGTGGCTGGCATCGGCCGCGGCGGCTGACGCGCAGTGGCAGCTGAAAAGCGGGCCGTACAACCGGATCAGCCAGCGCACCCCGACGGACAATCCGTCCGGCCTGCCTCCCGTCGGCCCCAATCTGCCTCCGACCGGCAGTCCGACGACGACGCCGCAGTTTTCCAATATCGTGGAAGCGTCCGGCGGGACGACGGTGGCGGCGGGAGCGGCCAGTGACTCCCTGCGGTTGCGTCGCGCGAACGTCGGATCGACGTTTGCCTCGGGTGTGCCGCGCTACAATTTCGG
>JALRGF010000146.1 GCA_023253495.1 Verrucomicrobiales bacterium | reverse complement strand
CGGGCGGCGATGGTGCGCAGGCCTTCGGGTCCGTGGTAGACGGCGTACATGCCGGCCATGACGGCGAGCAGGACCTGGGCGGTGCAGATGTTGGAGGTCGCCTTGTCGCGGCGGATGTGTTGTTCGCGCGTCTGCAGGCTGAGGCGCAGGGCGGGCTGGCCGTGGCTGTCGACGCTCACGCCGATCAGACGGCCGGGCATCCGGCGTTTGAGGGCGTCGCGGACCGCCATGAAGCCGGCGTGCGGCCCGCCGAACCCGGGGGGCACGCCGAACCGCTGGGCGCTGCCGACACAGACGTCGGCACCGAATTCACCGGGGGGGACGAGCAGGGTGAGGGCCAGCAGGTCGGCGGCGACGATCACCTTGGCGCCGGCGGCGTGGGCGGCGTCGATGAACTCCCGGTAATCGTGGACCGAGCCGTCGCCGGCCGGGTACTGGACGACGACCGCAAAGACGCCTTGTTCGGTGGTGAAGCGGGCGGACGACCATGGGCCGGTGATGACCTCGAGTCCGAGGGCGTCCATGCGGGTGCGGATGACGGCGAGCGTCTGCGGGAAGACGTGGTCGTCGACAAAGACGGCGCGCCCCTGGCCGTTGAGGGCGGCGCCGTGGCAGAGGGTGACGGCTTCAGCGGCGGCGGTGGCTTCGTCGAGCAACGAGGCATTGGAGACGTCGAGCCCGGTGAGGTCACAGACCATCGTCTGGAAATTGAGCAGTGCCTCGAGCCGCCCCTGGGAGATTTCCGCCTGATACGGGGTGTAGGCGGTGTACCACCCGGGATTTTCGAGGAGGCACCGCTGGATGACCGGTGGCGTGAAGGTGCCGTAGTACCCCTGGCCGATGAATGAGCGCAGGACGTGGTTGCGGCTCATGATCGATTTCAGCTCGGCCAGGGCGGCGGCCTCGCTGGCGGCAGCCGGCAGGTCCAGGGCGCGGGGCATCCGGATGTCCGGCGGCACGGTGGCGTCGATCAGGGCGTCGAGTGACGGAACCCCGATGGTTTCAAGCATGGCGGTCGCCTCGGCCGGCGAGGGGCCGAGGTGGCGGCGGAGAAAAGGGACTGAGGACACGATGGATTTGGAAGAGCGAGGGGCGCAGCGGTCGCGGGGGCGATGGCGGCCGGGAAATGGCTTTTTTTCCGGGGATTGCGTTCAAAACCGTTGCCGACCCGCCGCGTCCCGCCCCGGGCGCGGCTCAGCGGTTGCCGGTCACGGTGCGGTAGGTTTCAGCGTCGAGCAGGGCGGAAACGGTGATCGGGTCGGCCACCTTGATTTTGAAGAGCCAGCCGTCGCCGTAGGGGTCGGTGTTGACCACGCCGGTATTGCCGGCGGCGGCGGTGTTGGCCTCGATGATTTCGCCGGCGACCGGGGCGTAGATGTCACTGGCGGCCTTGACCGATTCGATGACGGCGGTGGCTTCACCGGCGGCCACGGTGCGACCGGGGGCGGGCAGTTCGAGGTAGACGACGTCGCCCAGTTCCGTCTGGGCGTGGTCGGTGATGCCGATGGTGGCGGTGTCGCCGTCGAGGCGCACCCATTCGTGGCTGGTGGTGTAGCGGAGGTCGTCCGGGAATGTCATGGCGGTGTGGGTGAGGCGGCGGGTTTCCGGTAAAACGGTTTTTTGACGACCTCGGCGGGGTGGAGGCGGCCGCGGATGTCGATTTCGACGCGGGTGCCGGGGGCGGTGAAACCGGCGGGCAGGTAGGCCATGCCGATGCCGATGCCGAGGCTGGGCGAAATGCCGCCGCTGGTGAGTTCGCCGATGCGGGTGCCGTCGACGTGCACGGCGTAGTGGCTGCGGAGTGGCGGCCCCGACTGGGTGAGGCGGAGGCCGACGAGCCGGTCGTGGCTGCCGGCGGCCTTCTGGGCGGTGAGCGGGGCGCGGCCGATAAAATCCCCCTTGTTCCAGGCGACGAACGTGCCGAGCCCGGCTTCGAGCGGAGTGCGATCGGGTGAGAGGTCGCTGCCGTTGAGCGGGTAGCCCATTTCCAGGCGCAGGGTGTCGCGGGCGCCGAGGCCGCACGGTTGGGCGCCGGCATTGAGAAAGCGCTCGAACCAGGCGATGCCGGCCTCGGCCGGTGCAAACAATTCGAAACCGTCCTCACCGGTGTAGCCGGTGCGGCAGAGGATGACCGAGCCGCCCACGGCCACGCCGTGGCGCGGCGGCAGGTGGTCG
>JALRGF010000138.1 GCA_023253495.1 Verrucomicrobiales bacterium | reverse complement strand
TTGCTTTTGTGGCCTCGGCAACCCCGATTGGCCGGAAACGGCACGGTCAGTTCTTGGATGAGAGATCTTTCTGCCCTCTTCCGCACGGAAATGTGTCCGTCCGCTGCTCACTGGGGCTGATTTTCTTGCTGCAGGACAGGTGCACTGTCAGCGTTCGGTGGTAGCGGTCCATATCCATATCCGGACAGGTAGATTGTCGCTACGACCAGGTTGATGGCGCTCCACATCGGGACAGGTACAGTGTCGCTGATCGCCGCTGCCGAGGATGGGACCATCAGCAAGACGGCGGCACGGCTGAGGCTGGCTCAGCCGGCATTAAGTCGTCAGATCAAGGCGCTGGAGGATGAACTCGGGGTGGGTTGCTGGACCGGAAAGCGCATTCGTTTCCCCTCACTCCAGCCGGTGAACTGCTGTTGCGGGACGGACGCTGGTTGATCGAGCGTGCCGAGGCGCTGGGGCAGCGCGTCAAGGCCTCGGCGAAGGCGCAGACGATCCGGGTGGGGTACTCGCCCTCGCTTACGGCGGGAATCAGCCAGACCCGGTATGCATCGCCACCGGGCGGCTCGAGAGCCGCGACCGGGACAAGGTGGTTGCGGTGTTTTTCGAGGAGCTGAAAAGAGCGGGTGCGGTGGAGGGTGGTCCTCGCTGAGAGCGCGTTACCACACCACCGCAGCCGCTTTTGAAGAACGGGTAATGGGGAGCGCGGCCGCACGAGACCGCTTTCGGCGTGGGCCGTTGCGACGGCGCGGGGCGGGTGGTGAGCGAAAGCGATCTGCTGAACCATCGGATCGCGATCCGAGGGGAAAAGAGCGCTGACGCGGTCCCCGCACACGGACAGGGGAGGCAGGGGAGGCGTGGGTGCGCATTGGCCATTGACCGGGGTGGGGGGAGATGGCGAGTCTGGGTTTGAGTCGGTCTTTTCCGGACCGCTGCGCTTCCATGAACACATTACCTGCCGCTTCCGCCCTCCTCACCGTGGCGCTGGCCTCTTCCCTGCCGGCCCAGACACCGCGCCCGATGACGGCGAGGGATTTGTGGGCGATGAAGCGGGTGGGGGCGCCGGTGCTTTCGCCGGACGGAACAATGGTCGCCATCACGGTACAGGAGTGGTCGGTGGAGAGGAACCGGGAGACGGGGAACATCTGGCTGGTCGCGGTGGCGGGTGGGGAGCCGCGGCGGCTGACCACGGCGGCGGCGAAGGACGCGGCTCCGGCATGGAGTCCGGACGGACGGCGAATCGCATTTGTCTCCAAGCGTGGCGAGGACGAGACGGCGGGGTTGTACGTCATTCCGGTCGACGGTGGCGAGGCCGAGGCGGTCTTGGAGATGCCGTTTGGTCTGACCGCGCCGAAGTGGCTGCCGGATGGTCGGCATGTGGTGGTGGGGACCACGGTGATTCCGGAGATCGCCGGGGCTCTGGGCGACGCCGACCGGGCGGCAATGAAAAAGGAACTGAAACGCCGCCAAGAGGCGAAAATGACGGCGAAGGTGACCGAGGACCGGCAGTATCGGTTTTTCGATAAATACCTCACCGATGGATTCGCCTCGAGGCTTTTGCGAGTTGACGTGTCGACGAAAGAGGTGAAGGACCTGACACCGGGTTACGACCGGTGGTTTCAGGCCGACGGGGAGGTGGTCTACGACGTCTCGCCGGACGGTGGGCATCTGGTGGTGGTGATGAATTCCACGCCGCCTCCGTACCGCGATTTCCTGAACAACGATTTGTATCTGGTGCCGACCGACGGGACGGGCGGGCTGAAGAAACTGACGCCGGACAATCCGGGGAGCGACGGGCAGCCGGTGTACGCGCCGGACGGGCGGTCGGTTTTTTACCTGCGGACCGACACCTCGTTCCACAATGGAGAATCGGCCAAGCTGTGGCGGTTGGACCTCGGCAGCGGTGCGGCCGTGCCGCTGACCGAAGCGCTCGATTATTCGATCAGCCAGGTGCGCGTCTCGCCCGACGGCGGCACGCTGTGGCTGCTGGCGGAGGATAAGGGGGCGGTGCCCGTTTTTACGCTGCAGGCCGATGGCAGCGGGCTGACGAAAGTTCATGCGACCGGGACGGCGGGCGGTCTCGACGTGCGTGGTGGGTCCGTGGTGTTTCAGCACAGCACGCTGAGCCGTCCGGAGGAACTTTTCGCCCTTGAGGCGTCGGGCGGCGCGGTGCGTTCGCTGACGCGTTTCAACGAAGCGTTGCTTGGCGAGCTGGATCTCGGGCGCCACGAGGCATTCTGGTTTGATGGGGCGGCCGCGGCGAAAGTGCACGGGTGGCTGGTGTATCCGCCGGGGTATGACGCGATGCGCTCGTATCCGCTGGTCCAGGTGATGCATGGCGGGCCGCACACGATGAGCCGGGACGCGTGGAGCTACCGGTGGAATTCGCATGTCTTTGCCGCTCCCGGGTGTGTGGTGGCCCATGTGAACCGGCACGGGTCGACCGGTTTCGGCGAATCCTTTGCGCAGAGCATTCTCAATGAGTGGGGCGACAAGCCGTTTGAGGACATCATGAAATCGACCGATTTCCTGTTGCAGAAGTTTCCGAACCTTGATTCGAAGCGGATGGCGGCGACCGGAGCGAGCTATGGCGGCTTTCTGGCGACCTGGGTGCTCGGGCACACCGATCGTTTTGCGTGCATCGTCAATCATGCCGGGGTGAACAATTCGTACAGCCAGTTCGGGTGTGATGTGCCGCACGGGTTCACGCAGGTGATGGGGGGCACCCCGTGGGAGGAGGTGGAAGGTTTTCAGCGCAACAATCCGATGACCTATGCGCGGCATTTCCGGACCCCGACGCTGATCACCCATGGGGAGCTTGACTACCGGGTTCCGTACGGCCACGGGCTGGAGTTGTACGGGGTGTTGCAGGGGATGGGAGTGCCTTCGCGGCTGGTGGTGTTCCCGAATGAGAACCACTGGATCCTGTCACCGCAGAACTCGATCCACTGGTACTGGGAGGTCAACCATTGGCTCGCCCGCCACCTCGGTCTCCCCCTGCCGGAAAAGCCGGTGTTCCCGCAAAAGGAGGACTGAAGGAGCGGGTGTTTTTTTATTCGTGCCGCAGGGCCTCGATCGGGTTGAGGGCGGCGGCCTTGTGGGCCGGGAAGTAGCCGAAGAGCACGCCCACGGCGAAGCTGACGCCGAAGGCGGTGGCGACCGAGGCGGTCGAGACTTCGGCGGGCCAGCTGAAGTAGCGGGTCAGCAGGTGGGCGGTACCGATGCCCAGACCGACGCCGATGGCGCCGCCGATAGAGCTGAGCACGATGGCTTCGGTGAGGAACTGGAGGCGGATGTCGCGTCCGCGGGCGCCGACGGCGCGGCGGATGCCGATTTCGCGGGTGCGTTCGGTGACGCTGACGAGCATGATATTCATGATGCCGATGCCGCCGATCAGCAGCGAGACGCCGGCGATGGAGCCGAGCAGGTACGTCATGACGCGGGACGTTTCGGTGGCCATGCGGATGAATTCGTCCGAAGTGCGGACCGAGAAGTCATCCATATTGGGGTCGGAGATATTGTGGCGTTCGCGCAGGAGCAGGTTGATTTGTTCCTGGGCGGCGGCCATCTGGCCGGGGCTGCCGATCTTGACGTTGATGGTGCGCAGCCAGGTGGTCCCGATGATGCGCTTCATGCTGGTGGTGTAAGGGATGACGACGACATCATCCTGGTCAGCGCCCCAGGGGGCGGCTCCCTTTTTATCGAGCACGCCGATGACCTGGAAGGGGATATTGGAGATGCGAAGGGTGCGGCCGATGACCTCTCCCTCGGGAAACATGCGGTCGCGGACCGTCTGCCCGATGAGGGCGACGGTGGCCATGCTGCGGACGTCCTCCTCGGTGAACGAGGCGCCCTCGGCGATCGGCCAGTCGCGGATGAAGAAATACGACGGGGCCACGCCGGTGACGTTGCCCGACCAGTTGAGTCCTTCGGCCTGGTAGCGCTCGGTGCTCCGGGTTTCCGGGCTGACGCTGGTGACCCCGGAGATTTCGCGGCCGATGGCTTCGGAGTCGGCGACGGTGAGGGTGCCGGGCCCGCCGTAGCCGCGGTAGACGCCGCCGCGGAAGACCTGGCCGGAAAAGACGGTCAGGGTGTTGTTGCCGAGGCCGCGGATCTGATCCTCGATCATGGCGCTGGCGCCCCGGCCGATGGCGACCATGGCGATGACGGCGCCGACGCCGATGATGATGCCGAGGGCGGTGAGGATGGTGCGCAGCTTGTTGCGCAGGAGGGCGCGGACCGAGGTTGCGAGGATATTGAGGGCGAGGGAG
Organism: Verrucomicrobiales bacterium; assembly: GCA_023253495.1. GTDB lineage: Bacteria > Verrucomicrobiota > Verrucomicrobiia > Verrucomicrobiales > V1-33 > CAJBME01. Next base: position 883 of record JALRGF010000138.1, on the reverse strand, counting down.
GCGAAGCCGAAGAGCGAGTGGCCGCGGGGCGGCGGAGGCGGGGGAGGGGCTGCGGCCGGTGGTTCCCGGCGATCATCGCTGCGGATCTGGCCGTCGCGCATGACCACGGTGCGACGGGCGTGGGCGGCCACATCCGGCTCGTGAGTGACCATGATGATGGTCAGCCCGGCATCGTTGAGCTCGCGGAAGAGCTTCATGATGTCGTCGCTGGTCTGGCTGTCGAGGTTGCCGGTCGGTTCGTCGGCGAGCAGGACGGCGGGGCGGTTGACCAGCGAGCGGGCGATGGCGACGCGTTGCTGCTGGCCGCCGGAGAGTTCGTTCGGGTGGTGGTCGAGCCGCTGGCCGAGGCCGACGCGTTCGAGTTCCGTTGCCGCGGCGTCGGCGCGTTCGTCGGCGCTGAGGCGTCGGGTGGCGTAGATCAGCGGGAGTTCGACGTTTTCGGTGGCGGTGGTGCGGGAGAGCAGGTTGAACCCCTGGAAGACGAAGCCGAGCTTCTGATTGCGCAGGTCGGCCAGCTCGTTGGCATCGAGGTCCGAGGTGTCCACGCCGTCGAGCAGATAAGTCCCGGAGCTGGCCTGGTCGAGGCAGCCGAGGATGTTCATCATCGTGCTTTTGCCGGATCCGCTGCTGCCCATGATGGCGACGAAGTCACCGCGTTCGATGGTGAGATGGACGCCCCGCACCGCGCGCACCTCGCCGGCATCCGACGAGTAGGTTTTGACGAGGTCCTTGAGGACGATGACGGCGTCGGATGCGGGGGCCGGTTGGGAGAGGCGCCGGGCCGCCGACTCAGTGCCGGCGGCGTCCGGTGCGGGTGGGGCCAGGCTGTTCATCGAGTGGCGGGACGGTGGGAAGCGCGGAGAGCGGTGCCGGGAGGTGGTCA
>JALRGF010000367.1 GCA_023253495.1 Verrucomicrobiales bacterium | reverse complement strand
CGGGGACCGAAATTCATTGTTCTTAAGAACAATGAATTTTCCGAAGGCATGAACAAAGGGATAAGAAGGTGCGGTTTACCGCCTTCCGGGAATGGTCCCTTCGAGCACCCGGCGGACCACACGGGTCAGTCGCTGCCCGGTCGGACATCCAGCACGGTGGCCCCCGCGGTGCCGGCCACCGCACCGGCATCCGGTGGCCACGAGGCCGGCACGAGCAGAAACGTCCCTGGGCCGTGAGCGCGCCCGCCGCACGACACGCTTCCCGCCACCACCCCCAGCAGGCAGCAGGCGCCTCCAGCGAGGCGTTCCCCGGGCGCGAGATCCCGGCGCTCGACCCGGAAATGGGGGCAATCTGCCAGGGTCACGGTCCCGGGCGGGTTGAGGGCCGGTGCGGTATCGTTGAAATCGATGCACTCGAGCGATTCCTCGACGTGCAGCAGGCGCGGGCGGCCGTCCGGGCCGGTGCGGTTCCAGTCGAACACCCGGTACGTGGTATCACTGTTCTGCTGGATTTCGAAGAGGACCAGCCCGGCTCCGATGGCGTGCAGCCGGCCGCTGGGAATAAAGATCGAGTCGCCGGCACGCACCGGCAAACGGGGCACGAGGTCGGCCGCGGTGCCGTCCCGCAGCGCCTGCCGGAACGAATCGCACGTGACCCCCGGCCGCACCCCGGCATGGAGCACCGCGTCTTCCGCCGCCTCGGTGATGAACCACATCTCCGTCTTCGGTTCGCCCCCGAGGCGCGCGGCCGCCGCGGCCGGCGGATGGACCTGGAGCGAGAGCGTTTCGCGGGCATCGAGGATTTTGATCAGCAGGGGAAACCGCGCGCTCGGATGGGATACCGCCGCCGCCCCGAAAATCTCCCGGCGGTGGTCGCGCCACAATTCGTGGAGCGTCCGCCCGGCCAGCGGGCCGTCGGCGACCACGCTCTGATCGTCCTCCCGGTCGACCACCTCCCACGATTCCCCGATCCGGGCCGGTTCGTCCGGCAACCGGCGTCCGTACAGCCGCGCCATCGCCCGGCCGCCCCATGGGCGCTCCTTGTACAGCGGGAGAAAGGTCAGAGGAGGTATCATGGCCCGCCTACAGGATATGCCCCATTTTTTTCTTCTTGGTCTCGAGGTACCGGGCGTTTTCCGGCACCGGGACCGATTTGAGCGGGACCTGTTCGACAATTGTCAGCTGGTGTCCCTCGAGAGCCACCACCTTGCGCGGGTTGTTGGTCATCAGCCGGATTTTCCGCACGCCGAGGTCACCGAGAATCTGGGCGCCCATGCCGTAATCGCGCAGGTCCATCGGGTACCCGAGCCGGAGGTTTGCTTCCACCGTGTCCAGCCCCTGCTCCTGCAGCTTGTACGCCTTGATTTTCCCGTGCAGGCCGATGCCCCGGCCCTCGTGCCCGCGCATATACAGGATCACCCCGGTCCCCTCGGCGGCCACCCGCTGCATGGCGGTGTGCAGCTGGCTGCCGCAGTCGCACCGGCGCGAGCCGAACACATCGCCGGTCAGGCACTCGCTGTGCACCCGCACCAGCACCGGCCGCGCCGGGTCGATCTCCCCCATCACCAGCGCCACATGATGGATGTCCTCCAGAGTCGAGCGATACAAATGAAGCGTGTAGGTGCCGTAATCGGTCGGCATGTCGACAGCCTCGATCTTCTCCACCAGGCGTTCGCGTTCCCGGCGCCATGCGATCAGATCGGCGATGCTGCAGCGTTTCAGGTGGTGCTTGCGGGCGAATTTCCGGAGGTCCGGCAGCCGGGCCATGCTGCCATCCGGGTTCATGATCTCAATGAGCACCCCGGCTTCGTGGAAGCCGGCAAGCCGCGCCAGATCGACCGCCGCCTCGGTGTGCCCGGCGCGCCGCAGCACGCCGCCAGCCTTGGCGACCAGCGGGCTGATGTGCCCGGGTTTGACAAAGGCATCGGGCGTGGTGGCCGGATCAGCGAGCAGGCGGATGGTGCGCGCCCGGTCCGCCGCGCTGATCCCGGTGGTGATGCCGGTGGCGGCATCCACCGTCACCGTGAAGGCGGTCCCGAATGCATCGCGGTTTCGCGGAACCATGCTCTCCAGCTCCAGCCGGCGCGCAATGCCCGCCGAAACCGGAACACAGAGCATGCCCGCCCCCTCCCGCGCCATGAACGCCACCTGCTCCGGAGTGATCGTCTCGGCGACTCCGATCAGGTCGCCTTCGTTCTCGCGGCTCTCGTCATCCGTCACAATGACCAGACGGCCGGCCTGCAGCTCGGCAATCACCTCCTCCACCGGAGAAGGGCAGGCGGTGCGGGCAGCAGGGGCGGCGGGGCGGCGGGGGCGACGGACGGATGTTTTCAAACAGGCGGTGGGCGATCCGTATCCATCAGCCACGATCCGTCAGCCATCCACCTGAATTCTCGCCAGTGCCTGATGGCCCGCCGGACGGAAACCGGCAGTCCAGCGACTTCAGCCACTCCGCTTTCCGGGTGCCCGGTCTTCAGGGCGCGCCGAGCTGCGCCTCGGCAAAGTCAAGATACGCCTGCCAGTCGGCGCGGGTCACGTCGTGGGCCCCGGTGCGGTAGAGGTAAGCGAGCGGGCCGTTGATGAGCCGGTCGGGCGGGGGCATTTCGGTGGTGCTCAGGCCGGCGGTGCCGAGCAGACGGCAGACCGGATGGGCGCCGACCAGACTGAGAAATTCCCCCCGGGGATCAGCCCAGGTGTCTTCGGTGGCGCTGGTGACCAGGACCGGGCGCGGGGCGATCAGGGCGATGAGCTGGTGCTGGTCGATCGGGCACTCGCTCTCGCGGTGGTTCCATTTCTTGTACCCGGAGGTGAACCAGTGCGGAAAGACCGTGTTGATGCGGGCGACGGTTTCGCCGAAGACACGGCGG
>JALRGF010000647.1 GCA_023253495.1 Verrucomicrobiales bacterium | reverse complement strand
GACCCGTATGCTTCGGTGGTCAGTTTGTGGGATGGCGAGGTGCCGGTGGTGGCCTTGACCTATTATGCCACGCATCCGCAGAGCTACTACCGGACGGGGGTGGCGAACCCGGATTTCCCCGGACTGGCGCGGTTGCTGCGCGATCAGTCGGTGCCTGGCCTGCTGCATGTGCATTTCAACGGGGCGGGTGGCAATATCGGTGCGGGGAAATACAACGACGGGGCGCCGCCCAACCGCCATGTGCTGGCCGCGCGGCTGGCCACCGGGCTGGAGTCGGCCTGGCTCTCGACGACCAAATCTCCGATCAGCGCGGCGGAAGTGCGCTGGGAGGTCGAGCGCGTGGCGTTGCCGCCGGCGGCGCACCTGCGGCTGGACGCGCTGAAGGATGGCCTCGATTGGGCCGAGGGCAGTTCGACAATGACCCCGGTGATGCAGCTGGCGTGGTTGCGGCGGTGTCTGGACGGGCATCAGATCGATGTTTCCGCGCTGCATCTCGGTGCGGTCAGCCTGCTGCATCTGCCGGGAGAGTTGTTTGTCGAGTATCAGCTGGCGGCCAAGGAGATGGCGCCGGACCGCCATGTGGTGATGGCGGCGTACGGCGATTACGGGCCGGCGTACATCGGCACGGCGCGTTCCTATGGCGAGGGAGGGTATGAGACCGAGCCGCGGTCGTCGTTTGTGGCCCCTCAGGTGGAATGTGTGCTCTGGGGGGCGATGGAGCGGTTGCTGGGGCGGTGAGGGGAACTGGCGGACGAGCGAAGGATCAGATTCATGGGCCCGGGTGCGGCGGTCGTGGTGGGGCGGTGGGACGCGTCCAGTGTTCCAAAGCCAGCCGTCCGGGAAACCGTCCCGGGTCCCGGATCGCTGGTTGGAAAGCGGAAAATCCGTTTCAGGATACCGCGATGTCGCTTGGCTCGAAAGGGACTCCTGCTGTGCGGTCGCCGCGTTGTTCGTGGACGACGGTGGCGCTGGGGGTGCACACGGCGGTGACGGCGGTTTTTGTGCTGATGCCGCTGGTGGTGCTGGTGGCGTACAGTTTTTCCGGGGCGCGTTATGCCACGGTCTGGGGGGGCTTCTCGACGAAGTGGTATGTCCGGCTGTTCGCGAATGACGAATTGCGGGACGCGCTGTGGCTGACGGTGAAGCTGGCTCTGTTGTCGACGCTGCTGGCCACGGTACTGGGCACGGCGGCGGCGCTCGGTCATTGGCGGTTGTCGGTGCGGGCGGCGCGGGCCGGCCGGGCGGTGCAGTCGTTGTTTTTTCTTCCGGTGATGGTGCCGGAGATTGTGCTGGGTCTCGCGCTGTTGATTTTTTTCACGAAAGTCTGGGTGGTCGAGCGCGGGTTGTGGACGATGACCGCAGGGCATGTGGTTTTCTGTGTGTGCTATGTTTTTGCGGTGGTGAGTGCGCGGCTGCGCGGGTTTGACGCGCGGCTGCTGGAGGCGGCGCGCGACCTTGGGGCCTCTCCGTGGCAGGCGTTCCGCCTGGTGCAGTTGCCGCTCATGCGTCCGGGCATCCTCGGCGGCGCGCTGCTCTCGCTGGCCATCTCGCTGGATGAATTTGTGGTGTCGTACTTCGTCACCGGGGCCGGCATTTCCACGCTGCCGGTGAAGATTTTTGCGATGATGAAAAAGGGGGTGACTCCGGAAATCAACGCCCTGGCCAGCCTGCTCCTGATGGTTTCCGTGGTCCTGGCCTTGCTCTCGGTTTTCGTGCAGCGGCGCGGGCGCTGACCGGCGTATTCCGGTTGCAATCGTGGCGGTCCGGGCATGATCCTCCGCAACACCTGAATTCCATGAAACGATCCCGCTTCATCGCCGCCCTCTTCTGTACCATCCTCGGCCTGGCCGGCCTGCAGGCGCAGACGCTCAAGCTGCTGGTCTGGGAGGAATACCTTGACCCGGATGTGCTCAAGGCGTTCACGAAGGAGACCGGTATCAAGGTGGTCGAGGACAACTTCGACGACAACGAAGGCCTGATGGCCAAAACCGGGACCGGCAAAAGCGGGTACGATATCGTGTCGCCCTCGGATTACGCCGTCCAGGTGATGGCGCGGCGGAAGATCCTGGCGGATCTGGATCACGCGAAGCTGCCGAACCTGAAGAATCTCTCGAAGGACTTCGTCGACCTTTATTACAACCCGGGCCAAAAAGCCGCCATTCCCTACACCTGGGGGACCAGCGGGCTGGCATACAACAAAAAAAAGATCCCGAATCCCCCGAAAAAATGGGCTGATCTTTTTGACCCGGGCACCCTGCAGCCGCTCAAAGGGAGGATTTCGATTCTCGATGACGCCCGCGAGGTGGCGGCCACCGCGCTGCTGGCGCTGGGGCTGGATCCGAATACGTCGAACAAGGCGGACCTCGACAAGGCGGGTGTGCTGCTGCGCAAGCAGAAACCGTTTCTGGCCAAATACGACAGCGCCTCGGCCGAGGACAGTCTGGCCAGCGGGGAAACGTGGCTGGCCCAGGGGTTCAGCGGCGACATCGCCACCGCTCAGGCAGAGAACCCCGATATCGCCTACCTCATCCCCGAGGAAGGAGTGACGTTTTTCATCGACAACCTCTGCGTCCTCCAGGAGTCGAAAAACAAGGAGGCCGCGCACCGGCTTCTGAATTACCTGCTGCGCCCGGACGTCGCCCTGGCCAACATGAATGCCATGAAATTCGCCTCCACCAATGGAGCGATCGATGAGGGGGGTATCGATGAATCACTCAAAGCCAGCGCCGCTCTGGTGCTGCCACCAAAGGAGAAGCGCGTGCTTTTCAAGGATCCGGGTCAGGAAATGGGCGACGCCTTTGAGGCGCTCTTCAACGACCTGAAAAACTGACGGCCCGGCGCTGGACAGTCGCCGTCCGGCGCGATACGGGACACTCATGCAGCAGACCATCGTCACCCTCGATCTGGAGGGCGTGCTCGTTCCGGAAATCTGGGTCGCCGTCGCCGAGAAGACGGGAATCGACGCCCTGCGGCGGACGACGCGCGACGAACCCGACTACGACGTGCTTATGCGCGGCCGGTTGGCGCTGCTCGATCAGCATGGTCTCGACCTCGCCCTGATCCAGGAGGTCATTGCTTCGCTCGGGCCGCTGCCGGGGGCACGGGAGTTCCTTGACCGCCTGCGCGAGCGGACACAGGTCATCATCCTGTCCGATACCTTTGAGGAATTCGCCCAGCCGCTGATGCGTCAGCTCGGCTGGCCGACGATTTTCTGTCACCGCCTGGTCATCGAAAACGGCCGGGTCGCCGGCTACACGTTGCGGCAGCCGAACCAGAAACAACGGTCGGTCGAGGCGCTGCGCGCTCTGAACTACCGCGTGCTGGCCGCCGGGGACTCGTTCAACGACGTCACCATGCTGCAGGCCGCCGACCACGGGTTCTTCTTTCACGCTCCGCCGGCCATCCAGGCACAGTTCCCGCAGTTTCCGGCTTACGAGACGTATGACGATCTGCTGGCAGCGGTAGGGAAGGCTCTGGGATAGGCGATGGATGCTGGCGATGGCGGAGTTTGCTGGGGGAGCTTGAACTGTACGTCCGGGCTGGTGGGCCGCAGAGGACTATTACGGCGGTCCCGGGCTGGCAGTCCCCTGCGGCTCGGCGTCACCGCTCGTTTGTCAAGGAGCCGCCGGGTCCCTTCCTTCGATCGGGCCGGGATGACTTGGATGGGATGGCATCAGGCCGGTTGCCATGGCAGGCCGCAGCCGCCACTGTCGACAGCATGACCGTCCAACAGCCCCGCATGAACCGGATTCGCCGCACCCTCGGAGCGCCTGCTCGATATCTTCTGGCCGCTGCTCTGATCGCCCCTATTCCCATGGGTGCCATGATGGCGCAGGACCCTCCGATCGGTCTGACCGACGGCAAACCGGCGGACATGACCAAGCCGGTCCAGGTCTTCATACTGCTGGGCCAGTCCAACATGGTCGGATTGGGCAGGATCAAGGGTGGTGACGGCTCGCTGGAGTTTGCGGTGAGGGAAAAGAAAAAATATCCCTACCTCGTGGAGGCTGATGGCACATGGGTGGAACGGAAGGACGTCCGCTTTGTGCGGATGATGCAGGGGAAGGGGCTGCTCAACAACGAATGGATGACGGTGAGCGGCGGGACGCTGGGGCCTGAGCACGGGATCGGTCATGCGGTTGGAAACGCTCTTGAAGCCCCGGTCATGATCCTCAAGAGCTGTATCGGCAACCGCAGCCTCGGCTGGGATCTGTTGCCGCCAGGCAGTGAACGGTATGAGTTCGAAGGGAAAGTCTATCCCGGCTACGGGGAACGGCCCGATTCGTGGCCGGCCGATCCCGCCCGCGGCAAGGCAACCGAGCCGCCTCCATGGCTCGACAAGAACGGCAAACCCATTTCCTGGTATGCCGGCAAGCAGTACGACGACGACACCGCGGATGCCAGGAAGGTGCTGGCTGACCTGGCCCGGCACTACCCCGGAGCCGTAAAGTATGAGGTCGCGGGCTTCTTCTTCTGGCAGGGTGAAAAAGACCTAGGAAACCCCGCGCACGCGAGCAAGTACGAGGAAAATCTCGTCCGTTTCATCAAGCGGTTGCGCCAGGATTTTGATGCCCCCGACGCCAAATTCGTGCTTGCCACCCTCGGTGAATCCACGCGGGGCAGCACCGGCAACGCCGGCAGGATTCTTGACGCCCAGCTCGCGGTCGACGGTACCACCGGCAGGTACCCCGAATTCAAGGGTAACGTGGCCACCGTTTACACCAACCCCCTGTCCCTGGGCGGCAGCGGCAACAGCCACTACAATGGAAACGCCGAAACGTACATGAATGTCGGTGAAGCCATGGGCCGGGCGATGGTCGGATTGTTGAAGGAGCCGAATCCCGGCCGGCGGCAGTGAGCGGCAGGCCTTCCAGTCAGTCTCATTACCGGGGTTGCCGGCGGGGGCGGGTGGTGTACTCAGGGGGATGTCGTTGGATCCGATATTTGCTCCGCGTTCAATCGCGGTGATTGGGGCGTCGTCGCGGGAAGGCAGTGTGGCGCGGGCGGTGGTGGAGAATCTGCGGGACTACGAGGGGTCGGTGTACCTGGTGAATCCGAAGCGGTCGGAGGTGTGCGGTCGGAAGGCGTGGTCTTCGGTGGCGGCGGTGGGGGAGCCGGTGGATCTGGCGGTGGTGATCACGCCGGCGGCGGCGGTGCCCGGGGTGATCGCGGAGTGTGTGGCGGCGGGGGTGCGCGGGGCGGTGGTGATTTCCTCGGGTTTCCGGGAGACCGGGGAGACCGGAGCGGAGCTGGAGCGGCGGGTGCTGGAGGAGGCGCGGCGCGGCGACCTGCGGTTGATCGGGCCGAACTGTCTTGGGGTGATGGTTCCGGGCAGCGGGTTGAATGCGACGTTTGCGACGTGTCCGGGGCAGCCTGGCCGGGTGGCGTTTCTGAGTCAGAGCGGTGCCCTGGCCACGGCCATTCTGGATCTCGGCCTGCGTGAAAATATGGGTTTCAGTGCGTTTGTGTCGGTGGGTTCAATGCTCGATGTCGGGTGGGGGGAACTGATCCGTTATTTCGGTGATGATCCGCGGACGGAAAGCCTGGTGATCTACATGGAGTCGGTGGGTGAGGCAGGCTCGTTTCTGGAGGCGGCGCGGGCGGTGGCAGCGCGCAAGCCGATTGTGCTCATCAAAGTCGGGCGTACGGCGGCAGCGGCGCGGGCGGCGGTGTCGCATACCGGTGCGATGACCGGGAGTGATGCGGTATTTGAGGCGGCGTTGCGGCAGGTCGGGGTGCTGCGGGTGGATACCATTGAGGAGCTTTTTGATGTGGCGGAAATCATGGCCAAGCAGCCGTTGCCGTGCGGTCCTCGGTTGGGGGTGGTGACCAATGCGGGCGGGCCGGGGGCTCTGGCGGTGGATGCGCTGGTGGGTGGGGGCGGGGAGGTGGCGGTACTGAGTGACGGGACGCGGGCGGCATTGGATGATTTCCTGCCGGCGCACTGGAGCCACGGCAATCCGGTGGATGTGCTCGGCGATGCGGACGCGGCGCGACTGGGCGCGGCGCTCGCCTTGGTGGCGGCGGATCCCGGGGTCGACGGGGTGCTGGTGATTCTGACGCCGCAGGCGATGACGGAGCCGACGGAGGTGGCGGAGCGGGTGGTTGAGGTGGTGGCGGGGCTGGACAAGCCGGTGCTCTGTTCGTGGATGGGGGGCATGAGCGTGCGCGACGGACGTCGGGTGCTCAATGCGGCGGGGGTATCGACACATGACTACCCGGATGCGGCGGCCCGGGCGTTCGTACGCATGTGGGAGCGACGGCGCCGGCTCGGGTGGCTGGAGGAGGCGGCGGTTGGTAGTGGTGCGGGTGAACCGGTGGTGCCGTCGGCGGCGCGTGCGGTGATGCACCGTGTTCGGTCTGCCGGACGCCTGTTGCTCGGCGAAAGTGAAGCCAAGGAGGTGCTGGCGGCATGGGGTATTCCGGTGGTGGCGACGTCATCGGCCGCGAGTGAGGACGAGGCGGTGGCGCGGGCCGAGGCCTTCGGGTATCCGGTGGTGGTCAAACTGGAGTCGCCGACCATCACGCATAAATCCGATGTCGGCGGGGTGAAATTGAACCTCGGGTCGGGCGACGCGGTGCGGGCGGCATGGCGGGCGATGGCTGCGGCGGTGGCGCCGTCGGATTTTGGCGGAGTCACGGTGCAGCCGATGGTGTCGTCGGCGGGGTGGGAATTGATTCTCGGGGCGACGGTGGACCCGCAGTTCGGGCCGGTGCTGCTGTTCGGGGCCGGGGGCACGCTGGCCGAGGTGATGCAGGACCGGGCGCTGGTGCTGCCGCCGCTGACGCTTCCCCTGGCGCGGCGGTGGATGGAGGGCACGAGGATTTTCCGGGCCTTGACCGGGGTGAGAGGCCGGCCGCCCGTGGATCTGGAGGCGCTGAGCGGGGTGCTGGTCCGTTTTGGTGAGCTGGTGCGGGCGCATCCGGAGATTGTGGAGATCGACATCAATCCGCTGGTGGCGACGCCTTCCGGGGTGGTGGCTTTGGATGCGCGGATGGTGCTGCGGACGTCCGGGGAACGGGGTGGGATTGCGACAGGCTGAGTAATTGAGGGAGACAGGGGCGGGGGACGCATCTAGGGTTCCTGCGAAGGGTGTCCCCCCGCCATCATGTCCGCTCCGTTCAAAGACTATTATGCCGTCCTTGGTGTGGCCCGCGACGCCGGGCCCGACGAGATTAAAAAAACGTTCCGGAAGCTGGCGCGGGAGCATCATCCGGACACGGCCGCGGACAAGGTGAAGTCGGAGGAGAAGTTCAAGGAGATCAACGAAGCGCACGAGGTCCTGAGTGATCCGGAGAAGCGGGCGAAGTATGATCGGCTGGGCGCGCATTGGGAGGAAAGCGGACCACCGCCGGGTGGCGGGGCGGCGGCCTGGGGGGGAGGGGGTGGCGGGCCGGAGTTTCATTTCGGAGGCACCGGGTTCAGTGATTTTTTCGAGCGTCATTTCAGTGGTGGCAGCCGGTACGGTTTTCCGCGCGACTGGGAGGAGATGGCCGAGAGTGCGGCGGCGGAGGCCGGGCGTCCGCGCCGCGGGCACGATATTGAGGGCGATATTCTGGTGACCCTGGAAGAGGCGATGCACGGCACGATGAGGCCGATTTCGCTGCAGACGGTTGACCGGCGGACCGGAGAAGCGCAGACGCATACGTTTCAGGTGAGGATTCCGCCCGGGGCGACTGATGGCCGGCGCATCCGGGTGCCGGGCCAGGGGGAACCCGGCCGCCACGGCGGCGAGTCCGGTGATTTGTACCTGCGGGTCCGTCATGCGGCGCATCCGGATTTCACCTCGCGTGGTGCCGATCTCCTGCATGACCTGGACGTGGCACCCTGGGAGGCGGTGCTGGGGGCGGAAATTGTGGTGCCCACGCTGGACGGGGCCATCCGGCTCAAAGTGCCGGCCGGCAGTGCCAACGGCCAGGTGCTGCGGGTGCGCGGCCGGGGGCTGCCGAAGCCGAAGTCCGGTGAGCGCGGCGACCTGCGGGTCACGTTGCGGGTGGTCCTGCCGTCCGAGCCCGGGCCGTCCGAGCGCGCCTTGTGGGAGCAGTTGCGCAGCGCCTCTTCATTCAACCCGCGACCCTGATTATCCGAAATGAATACGTCATCGATTGGGAACGTCTCCGAACGCTCCGGGAGCGGGAGTGAAACGGCGCCGCCGTATACGCTCGAGATCCTGGCGCGTCTGAGTGGTGTTGCTTCGGAAAAAATCCTTCTGTACCACGAACGCGGGCTGCTCCGGTCGGCCCGCGGATCCGCTGCGGATGCCCGTTTCGACGACGAGACGCTGCGCCGCCTGCGCCGCCTTGAGGTCCTCCGGGAGAGCGGCGGGATGAATGTGACCGGACTTTCCGTGGTAGCCTGTCTGCTGGATGAGATTGAAGAGCTGCACACCCGGCTGCACCGGCGCGGCTGAGCGGCTTCCGGCAACATGCAAAGACCGTGTTTCATCGCCGATCCCCATCAGCTGGGAGTGGCCGAGCTGGTCGGCAGACTCGGGACCGACCCCGGTCGGGGACTGACTCTGGCCGAGGTGCAGCGGCGGCTGGCCGAGCACGGGCCGAACGAGCTGCCGGACGAGGCGCCCAAGCCGTGGTGGCGCATCCTGCTGCGGCAGTTCGCCAGTCCGTTGATTTATATCCTGTTTGTCGCGTCGGTGATTTCGCTGGCGATGGGGCACGCCAGTGATGCGGTGGTCATTCTGGTGGTGGTGGCGATCAATGCGGTGATCGGGGCGTTGCAGGAGGGGCGGGCCGAGCATTCGATGAGTGCGTTGCGGAAGTTGTCGGCGTTGCGGGTGCGGGTGATCCGGGAGGGAGCCGAGACGATGGTGGAGGCCCGGGATCTGGTGCCGGGGGATGTGCTGCTCCTTGCGGCGGGTGATGCGGTGGGGGCGGATGCGCGGCTCCTCGAGGCGGCCTCGGTGGAGGCGACGGAGGCGGCGCTGACCGGGGAGTCACTGCCGGTCATCAAGGATACGGGAATGGTGCCGGCGGACAGCGTTCTGGCGGAGCGCGGGAACATGGTGCATGCCGGCACCCATCTCACGGCCGGGCGGGGGCGGGCGGTGGTGGTGGCGACCGGGCTGCACACCGAGGTCGGCAAGATTGCCACCATGACCGCCTCGGCACGGGATCCGATGACCCCTCTGGAATTGCGGCTGCATCAGTTCGGGCAGTGGCTGGTGGCGACGGCGGTGGTGCTTTTCGGACTGATTCTGGCTTTCGGTCTGTGGCGCGGCATTCCCTTTGATTCGATTTTTATGGTGGCGATCAGCCAGATGGTTTCGATGGTCCCGGAGGGGTTGCCGGTGGCCATGACTATTGCCCTGGCGGTGGGTATGCAGCGGATGGCCCGGCGGGGTGCCATCGTCCGGCGGCTCGCGGCGGTGGAGACACTGGGCTCGACCAGCGTCATCTGCAGTGACAAGACCGGCACCCTGACGAAGAACGAAATGACCGTGGTGGCGCTGTGCCTGGCGGACGGGCGGCGGGTCGAGGTGGCGGGGGCCGGTTATGCGCCCGAGGGGGGACTGAGGTCCGATGGAGCGGTGGTGGACGCCGATGCCTTGCCGGCGCTGCGGGAGCTTCTGGAGGCGGGGGCGTTGTGCAACGACGCCCGGCTGGTCCCGCCGGATGCGGCGGATGCGCGCTGGCGGGCTCTGGGGGATCCGACGGAGGCGGCGCTGCTGACGGTGGCCATGAAGGCGGGTATTGATCCGGACGTCCTGCGCCGGCAATGGCCTCGCCGGGCGGAGATCCCTTTTGAAGCCGGTGCCAAAATGATGGCGACCCAGCATGGATCCGGAGTGGCCGGAGAGGCGGTCCGGGTGGTCTTCAAGGGAGCGCCGGAGCGGGTGCTCGGGTGGTGTGACGGGACGGGCGTTGATGTGGCGGTGATGGTCCGGGCGGCTGATGCCATGGGGACGGAAGCGTTGCGGGTGCTGGCGGTGGCGGTGCTGGATGATGCGGTATTGGACGTCCGGGCCGGGCTGGAGCAGGGACGCGGGCGTCTGCGCTTTCTCGGATTGATCGGGCAGATGGATCCCCCGCGGGACGAAGTGGTGGCGATGGTGGCCGAATGTCGGGCGGCCGGCATCCGTCCGGTGATGGTGACGGGCGATCACAAGGCGACCGGCCTGGCCGTTGCGAAGATGCTGGGCATTGCGCGGCCCGGGGATCTGGCGATTGACGGCACCGAGCTGGAGGAATTGCCGGAGCAGGATCTGCGGGCGGCGCTGGGGGAGATTTCCGTGTTTGCCCGGGTGCATCCGGCGCAGAAATTGAGGATTGTTGAGGCGCTGCAGTCGCGGGGTGAAGTGGTGGCGATGACCGGGGATGGCGTCAACGACGCCCCGGCGCTGGCGGTGGCGGACGTCGGGGTGGCGATGGGCATGACCGGCACCGAGGTGGCCAAGGGGGCGGCCAAAATTGTCATCAGCGATGACAATTTCGCGACCATTGTGAAGGCAGTGGAGGAGGGCAGGCTGGTGTATCGGAACCTGAAGAAAGTGGTGTTGTTTCTTTTTGTGACCTCGCTCGACGAGGTCGCGGTGCTGATGCTGGCGCTGGTCTGCGGCTATCCGCTGCCGCTGGCGGCGGTGCAGATCCTGTGGATCAACATTGTCACCGAAGGAACAGTCACGGTGAATCTCATCATGGACGGTCCGGAGGGCGACGAAATGACCCGTCCGCCGATTCCGCGACGTGAACCCTTGATCACGCGTCCGATGCTCGTCCGGCTGATGTTGATGACCGGGGCCTCGGTGGCGGCCATCTTCGGGTTTTTTGTGTGGCGGCTTTCGAGCGGGGTGCCCTTCGCCCTGGTGCAGACCGAAACTTTCACCCTGGTGGCGATCAGCCAGTGGTTCAACGTGCTCAACTGTCGCAGCGAGACCCGTTCGGTCTTCGGAGCCGACCTGTTCCGCAACCGCTGGCTGGTCGGCGGTCTGCTGCTCGGCAACCTGCTGCATTTCTGGGTGGTGTATCATCCGGCGATGAACCGGATTTTCCATACGGTGCCGATTCCGATGGAGGATTTTTTCCTGCTGGGACTGGTCGGCAGCAGTGTGTTCTGGGCGGAGGAGATCAGGAAGTGGTGGGTGCGCCGGCGATCGGTTCCCGGGGGAGTCGCCGCATCGGCGGTTGCCCCAAGCGTTGCGTGACCGAATGTTTTCCCACCATGAACCCATCCCCGGCTGTGCCTTTCATCAAATGGTTTGCGGACCTCACCATTGACGATATCCCGCTGGTCGGCGGCAAAAATGCATCGCTGGGCGAGATGGTGCGGGAGCTGTCGTCGCAGGGGGTGCGGGTTCCGGACGGATTTGCGGTCACGGCAGAGGGATTCCGGTATTTTATGACCGAGGCCGGACTGGCCGACACGATCCGGCGTACGCTTGGCGATGTCGACACGCGGGACACCGGTGACCTGTCGCGGCGCGGCCGGGCGGTGCGGGAGGCTGTTCTCGGGGCCACTCTGCCGGGGCGGTTGCGCGAGCAGATCGCGGAGGCGTACCGGCGGCTGCAGGGCGGGGCGGACGAGGCGCCGGAGGTGGCGGTGCGCTCATCGGCCACGGCCGAGGACCTGCCGGACGCGAGTTTTGCCGGGCAGCAGGAGACGTACTTGAACGTGCGCGGGGTGCCGGCGTTGCTGGAGACGTGTCGGAGGTGCTTTGCGTCACTCTTCACGGACCGGGCCATCAGTTACCGGGTGGACAAGGGGTTTGATCATTTTCAGGTTGCCTTGAGCATCGGAGTGCAGCGGATGGTGCGCTCGGATCTTGCGTGTTCCGGGGTGATGTTCACGATTGACACCGAGTCCGGTTTCCGGGACGCGGTGGTGATCAGTGCGGCGTACGGGCTGGGGGAGAACGTGGTGCAGGGGGTGGTGACGCCGGATGAGTACACGGTCTTCAAGCCGTTGTTGAAGAACGGTCATCGTCCGATCCTGAGGCGCCAGGTGGGCAGCAAGGAGATCAAGATGGTGTACGACCGGAGCGGCGGCAAAATGGTCCGCAACGTGCCGGTGGAGCCGGAGGAGCGGCGGCGGCTGGTGCTTGGTGACGACGAGGTGCTGCAGTTGGCGCGCTGGGGGTGTCTCATTGAGGACCACTATTCAGCGAAGCGCGGGCGGCCGGTCCCGATGGATCTCGAGTGGGCCAAGGACGGGCGGAGCGGGGAGCTGTTCATCGTGCAGGCGCGACCGGAAACGGTGGTGTCGCGCCGCGACCCGGCAGTACTGGAGATGTGGCGGCTGGGCCGTCGCGGGCCGGTGCTGGCGAGCGGTCGAGGGGTGGGTGAAAAGATTGCCACCGGGCGGGTGCGGGTGATTGAGGATGTCCGGGCGATTGCCGATTTTCAGGAAGGCGAGGTGCTGGTCACGGACAAGACGGATCCCGACTGGCAGCCGATCATGAAAAAGGCGGCGGCGATTGTGACCAACCGCGGAGGGCGGACCTGTCATGCGGCGATTGTCAGCCGTGAACTCGGGTTGCCGGCGATTGTCGGCACGGAGAATGGCAGCGGGGTGCTGAAAAACGGGCAGATGGTGACGGTGAGCTGTGCGGAGGGGGACACCGGTTTTGTCTACGAGGGGGAACTGCCATTCGAGGTCAGCCGGGTGAAACCGGCCGAGCTGGGGCGGCCGCGGACGCGGGTGATGATGAACCTGGCCAATCCCAATGAGGCCTTCCGGCTGTCGTTTCTGCCATGTGACGGCGTGGGGCTGGCCCGGATGGAATTCATCATCACGACGTGCATCCGGATCCATCCGCTGGCGCTGGTGGAGTTTGAGCGGTTGACAGATCCGGCGGTGAAGGCGGAGATCGAGCGCCTGACGGCCGGCTACACCGACAAGCCGCAGTTTTTTGTGGACACCCTGGCTGAAGGGGTGGCCATGCTGGCGGCGGCTTTTTACCCGCGCGAGGTGATCCTGCGGCTCAGTGATTTCAAAACCAATGAGTATGCGAACCTGATCGGCGGTCGGGCCTATGAGCCGGAGGAGGAGAACCCGATGCTCGGGTTCCGCGGGGCCAGCCGGTACGTTCACCCGCGCTACCGGGATGGTTTTGCCCTGGAGTGCCGTGCGGTCCGGAAGGTGCGCGACGAGATGGGCCTGACCAATCTCAAGGTGATGATCCCGTTCTGCCGCACCGTCGAGGAAGGCCGGAAGGTGCAGGAGGAAATGGCACGGCACGGCCTGCGCCGCGGGGAGAACGGCCTCGAAGTCTATGTGATGTGCGAAATCCCCAGCAACGTTATCCTGGCGGCCGCATTTGCGGGTATCTTTGACGGGTTCAGCATCGGCTCAAACGACCTGACCCAGCTGATCCTCGGGGTCGATCGCGACAGCGAAATTTTGGCCCCGATTTTCGACGAGCGGAACCCGGCCGTGAAACAGATGATCGCCCAGGTTATAGCGACCTGCCGCGCCCAGGGGTGCAAGATCGGCATTTGCGGACAGGCACCCAGTGATTACCCGGAATTCGCGCAGTTTCTGGTCGAACAGGGCATCGACAGCATCTCGCTCAATCCGGACACGGTACTTAAAACGACGCTCGCCATCCTGGAGGCGGAGAAGCGCCCGGCCTAGGCGAAGTCAAAGAGCAGGGCTTCGGCGTCCTCGGTGGCGGTGAGGGTGAGTGTTCCAGGGTCCTCGGTGCTGGCGGCGTCGCCCGGGTTGAGGGTGGTTTCGTTGATGGAAAGGCGGCCGCTGATGAGCTGGAGCCAGGCTCCGTGGCCGGGGGCGAGCGGATGGGTGATGGATTTACCGGCGGCGAGGCGGATGCGGTAGACGTCGGCGTCCTGTTGGATGGTGGCGCTGCCGTCGCGTCCGTCACCGGAGATGACGAGAACTTTGTCGGTGCGGTCCCGGTCGGGTTTGGGATGCCATTCGGTGTAGCTGGGAGGCAGGCCGTGGACGCGCGGGCGGATCCAGATCTGGAGGAGCGAGGCGCTTTCTGTTGCTGACGGGTTGAACTCGCTGTGGGTGACGCCGGTGCCGGCGGACATGAGCTGGATCTGGCCGGGCTTGAGGGTGCGGCCGTTGCCCATGCTGTCCTTGTGGGCGAGGGCTCCGTAAAGAATGCAGCTGAAGATTTCCATGTCGCGGTGCGGGTGGGTGGGGAAGCCGGCGCCGGGGGCGATGACGTCCTGATTGATGACGCGCAACGAGCGGAAGCCCATGTGACCTGGGTCGTGGTAGTCGGCGAAGGAGAACGAGTGGAACGAGTCGAGCCAGCCGTGTTGGGCGTGGCCGCGCTCGTGGGATCGGCGAAGAGTGAGTTTCATGATGGAATGATACTGGATGGGGGCGGTGTGTGCTGCCAGTGCGGGGTTGTTGGCTTGAGGATGCGGCGGGACGCGTGCACTTTCAGAGAAATGGGCAGTTATAAAAACCAAGGTGAAAGCAAATCCCCCTTTTTTGAGGTTGGGCGGCCTTGGAAGGTGAATTTTACAGGATGCCTGTCCCAACTCTGAAGAAAGGTTCTAGCATGTCATGGTACCTGTCTCGCTGTATAGCATGTCATAGTACCTGTCCCGCTGTAAAAGGGGGCCACAGGAAGCTCACAGACTACCTGTCCAACCGTGCCACCGTGCGCTCACGGTGTACCTGTCCCTCCATACCCTGTGATATTCTAAGCCCACAGCGTACCTGTCCCTCTATGAAAGAAGCCCACAGCGTACCTGTTCCTCTATGAAAGAAGGGCGTTTTGCAGGACGTTTGGGAGCCGGTCCGATTTTTGGACTTGCGAAAACTGCTTATTTGAACATTTA
>JALRGF010000539.1 GCA_023253495.1 Verrucomicrobiales bacterium | reverse complement strand
CATCACGGCCGCCAGCCGTCGGAGGGCGAGGAAGTCCGGGTGGCGCGGATCATGGCGTTTGTCACCGGCGCGGTGAGCATCGGAATAGCCATTTTCCTCGGTCCGGGGGTCAACGCCGCGTTTCTGGTCGGTCTGGCCTTTGCGGTGGCGGCCTCGGCGAACCTGCCGGTCATTCTGTTTTCGGTCTTCTGGAAGCGCTTCAATACCACCGGGGCGGTGGCCGGGCTGGGCGCGGGGCTGGCGTCGTCGATTCTCCTGATTCTGCTCAGTCCGAACGGGATTTTCGGCAAGGAAGGCGCGGTGTTTCCGCTCGCCAATCCGGGGTTGGTGAGCATTCCGATCGGGTTTCTCGGTGCGTGGCTGGGTACGGTGCTGTCTCCGCGCGATCCGGTGGCCGAGGCGAAATTTGCCGAGCTGAGCGTGCGGGCGCAGACCGGACTGGGAGCGGAGAAGGCGGGCAGCGGCCACTGACCGGGGCCCGCGGCGCGCCAATGCCGAGGAACTTCTGATGACCCGTCGCCAGACCCTCGCCAATGCCGTGGTGGCCGTTGCGCTGGCGGCCGGGGCGGCGTGGTTGTTCACGGAGGTTTTCGGAAGGCTTGGCCGGACCACTCATTGGGGCAAGGCGTGGGAGTACCGGGAGTCGTTGTGGCGCGGGTGGGTGACGACGCTCGGGGTGTCACTGGCGGCGCTGGCCGGCAGTATTGTGTTCGGGGTGCTTTTTCTGTGCGGGCAGCGTTCGCCGCTGCCGGTGGTGCGCTGGGTCTGCCGCGGGATCCTGGAATTTGTGCGCGACACCCCGCTGCTGGTGCACCTGCTTTTCGGGTATTTCGTGATTTTTGCGCCGCTGCTGTCGCGGCCTCTGAGCGAGGCCGGGCTGAACGACAAGTTTCTGATCGGGGTGCTGCTGCTCTCGGTGTTTTCCGGTGCTTATCTTGGCGAGATCCTGCGGGGCGGGGTCGAGAGCATTCCGCGCACCCAGTGGGAATCGGCCCGGGCCGTCGGTTTCAGTCCGCTGCAGGTCTGGCGGTTTGTCATCGTTCCGCAGGCGCTGCGCCGGGTGCTGCCCGCGGTCGCCGGCCTCTTTGTCTCGCTGATCAAGGATTCGTCGCTGCTCAATGTCATCGGGGTCACCGAGTACTTCTACAACACGCGGAATTTCATTTCCCGCAGCTACGCCGGGCTGGAAGGCTATGTGCCGCTGGCGCTCGGGTATCTGGTGCTGACCGTGCCGGTGGCGTGGCTGGCGCACTGGCTGGAGCGCCGGTTCCGCGACGAAAGGTGAGCGGCGGGCGGCCGCCGGAGTGCAGCGGGTCCGGCGGTCAGACGCTCGGTTTGCGGGGCGGCGGTGTCCGGGGGAGAAACGGTTATCCGGCGCGGTCGCGGTCGGCGGGTGGTATCCACGACGGGCGTTGCGACGGCGGTCCGGTGTAACCCCATTCGAGCAGGGTGCCGCGAAAGACGAGCGGGTCGTACACGGCATGGCGTTCGCCCAGTTTCGCCACGTGCAGGTCGCGATCGAGTTCCTCGTAGAGCCGGAGTTCGCCGAGCTGGAGCGGGCGGACGACGGTGCCGGTGAGGCCGCCGAAGCCGTGAACCAGGCCGAGGTAGCTGACGCGGCGGTGGTCAGCGGTGAGCGTATGCCAGGGGGTGGTAAACGAAATCCCGAGGTCGGCGGCGGCGCGCCGCCATGCGCTGATGATGCGATCACCGAGTTCCGCCATGACCGGGGCCTCAGCTCAGGTTCTGGTTTTCCACCCAGCGGACGGCGAAGCGGACGAGTTCATTGCCGCTCTTGAGGCCGAGCTTCTCCTTGATGTGGGCGCGGTGGGCGTCGATCGTCTTCACTGAAACATTGAGCCCCTCGGCGATGGCGCGGGTCCCCTTGCCCTGGCCGATCATCTGGAAGATTTCAAACTGGCGGTCGCTGAGGGCTTCCACGGGGTCGGTGGTCGACGGGCGGCGGCCGGAGAAGATCTCGAGGATTTTGCCGGACATTTCCGGGCTGACGAATGTTTCGCCGCGAAGGACGCGGCGGATGGCGTCGATGACCTTTTTCCCGCCCTCGTGTTTCATGATGTAGCCGCGGGCGCCGGCGCGGAGGACGCGTTCGGCGTAGAGTGACTCGTCGTGCATGGAATGGACGAGCATGAGAGTGCCTTCGGCGCGCGACTTGAGGTCCTTGATGAGTTCGAGGCCGTTTTTGCCCGGCAGCGAGATGTCGATGATGACGAGGTGCGGTTTGCTTTCGATCACCCCGGTGAGTCCGCTGCGCGCATCGGACGCTTCCCCGACCAGTTCCATGTCCGGCTCATTGTTGATGAGCTGGCCCAGTCCCTGGCGCATGATCGGGTGGTCGTCGACGATGAAGATGCGGTGTTTTTTGCTCATGGGGATTGGCTGATGGAAGCGGGCGGTGCCCGATGAAACGAAAAGGCCGGCCCGGGAGGGTGCAAGGGTTTTTCGGGACGGGGAATGCCCGAGCGACGCCTAGGCGCGGCGGATGACCGGAGGGTGGTTGGCGCCGTGGCGTGCGCGGTCGAGACCGTCCTCCTCGACGGTGCAGGTCACGGTGGTGCGGCCGTCGCGCTGGAGGATTTCCAGTGATCCGCCGATCAGGCCGGCGCGGTAGTTCATGACGCGCAGCCCCATGCCGAGGCCGGGCTGAAAATCCGCGGGAAACCCGTGGCCGTTGTCGTGCACGCTGAGGTCGACGCGCCCGGCCTCGTCGTGCTGCAGGGAAATGGTGATGTGGCTGGCCTGTCCGTGTTTGAGGGCGTTGTTGACCGCTTCCTGGGCGATGCGGTACAGCTGGATGGCCGTTTCGGAGTCGGTGATGGCGATGTCGTCGTCGAGGTCCGCCTCGCAGGCCGCCTGGCCGCGGCGGGTGATGCCGCCGGCGAGGTCGTGCAGCGCGTCCTGCAGGCTTTTGCTCTGGAGGACGACGGGGGACAGACCGCGGGCGAGGTCGCGGGTCTGGGTGATCCCTTCGCGGATGAGGCTGGCGATTTCCGAGGCCTCGGCGGCTTCGGGCGCCTCGCGGGCCTCGAGTTTCTGCTGGAGCACCTGGGCCATGAACTGGACGCCGGTGAGGTGCTGGCCGAGGCCGTCGTGCAGGTCATGGCCGAAGCGGCTTTGTTCGCGTTCGGCGATGTCGAGGACTTCTTTTTCGAGGCGTTTCTGTTCGGTGATGTCGCGGATGATGTGGGCGAAGCATTCGGCTCCCTCCTCGGTGCGGCTGGGGAGCAGGGATATGGATTCGGAGACGGTGATTTCGCGGCCGTCGCGGGTGAGCAGGGATGATTCGCCGGTCCACGACCCGCGGGCCTCGGCGGTCGGGTAGCAGACGCGTTGTTTGAGTTCGTGGACCCATGGGGGCACGATGTCGCGGATGTGCCAGAGGGTGATTTCCTCGTCGTCGGCGAAGCCGGTCATACGGCGGCCGGCCTGGTTGAGGTAGACGAGGCGGCCGGTGCCGCGTTCGGCCATGGCGACGAAGTCGGAGGTGGCGTCAAGGATGCTGACGAGCTGGGCGCGGGCGGTGTCGGCGCGCTGGCGTTCGAAGGCGTCGGCGATGTTGCCGCCGGCGAGCTTGAGCAGGGAGACGGCGTCGTTGTCCCAGTGGATTTCGCGGGTGGTTGAGGCCAGTCCGAGAAACCCGACGAGGGTGCCGCGCACCAGCATGGGCACGAAGAGCACGGAAAGAATCCCCTCGCGGGAGAACAGGGTGCGCTCGAGGGCGGCGGCCTCGGCCAGCGAGGCGACCGAATAGATGGCCAGCCCGTCGCCGCGCCGCAGCCGCTGGGCGGCCCATGGGAAGACGTCGTCCAGCGGGACCCGCCGCAGAGCGGTCAGCCCGGTGGTCCGGTTGTCGGCGGTCCATTCCTGGGTGTGATCGACGATCTGCCCGTGCTGATGGACGCGGAAGCAGTGGGCTTGTTCGACGCCGACGTATTCCGCCATGGCGCTGAGGGCTTCGCGGATACCCCAGTCAAGTTCGGTTGACGGCAGGTTGACGAAGTGGTTCTGGATGCGGTAGACGAACGACTCGAATTCGACCCGTTGTTGCAGGGCGGTTTCGGCCCGGAGCAGCTTCCGGGTGGCGGGACCCGGCTGCGGGGCGAGCAGTGATTGGGGATCGGACATCGGGAGCGGGAGGCGGTTTTTTTCCGGGATCGACCGGGCTCAGGGCGCCTCGATCCGGTAGAGGTGGGTTTTGGTGCGCAGGTACAGTTCGGGGCCGATCGCGACCGGACAGGCGAGCAGGCCGGAGTCGAGGGTGTTGGTATGGCGCACGGTCATGCGGTCCGGGGCCGGGGCGAGCACGTAGCTGGCCCCCTGTTCGGTGCAGGCAATCAGGGTGCCATCGCCGAGCACAACCGGGGATCCGGAGAAATTTCCTTCGAGGCGTTCCGACCAGGTCACCTCGCCGGTAGTCACCTTGAGGCAGGAGGCGAAGCCGCCGTCGTCGAACATAAAAAGGTGATCGCCGACCACGACCGGGGTCGACCGCTGGGGGACGCGTTTGAGGCATTCCCAGGCGAGTTGGTCGACGCCGAGCCGTCCGCGGGTCGCGTCGTCCACGCGGTAGGCGTGCAGGTTGGCTTTGCCGTAGCCGGTGTTGAGGATGGCGAGGCCGTGGGTGTAGACGGGTGAGGAGGCGTTGGAGAAGCCGTCGTAGAGGGCGTTCCAGAGTTCCTTGCCGGTGGCGGCGTCGTAGGCGTAGGCGGCCTTGGCCCCGATCGAGATGAACCATGGGTCACCTGACTTCGGGGTGACCATCAGCGGCGTGGTATAGGCCTTGCGCAGGTCGCCGTCCATCTGCGGCTGGCCGGTGGCGTCGAGGTCCTTGAAATCGGTGGTGCGGTCGGTTTTCCAGACGGTGCGGCCGGTACGTTTGTCAAGAGCCACGAGGTATTGCACGTCCACCCCGTCCATGGTGACGATCAGGGTGTCGCGGAAATGAGCGAGAGACGAACCGGGGCCGCGGTAGTGGCGGCAGGGCAGGTCGGTGCGGCGCCACTTTTCCTCGCCGGTGAGGGCATCGAGGGCGGCCGTGCCATAGCTGCCGAAATGGATGTAGACGGTGTCGCCATCGAGGAGCGGGCTGGGTGAGGCATAGCCATTGACCGTATTGCCGAGGGGTTCGGGGTTGTCGCTGGTGAAAAGGCGCAGCGTTTGTTCGACGGCGCCGGTGGTACGGTTCAGGCGCAGGGCAAAGTATTCGCGGCCGTCCTCGGTCGCGGTGGTCACCCAGATCACAGCGCCCTGGATGACCGGAGTCGACCACCCGCGGTGCGGGATGGGAGTTTTCCAAGCGACGTTTCTCGACTCGCTCCATTCCAGCGGTGGGTTGGCTCCGGGGGCGTGCCCGTTTCCAATCGGTCCGCGGAACTGAGGCCAGTCGGCCGCGGTCGCCGATACGGCCATCAGGGGCAGGGCGCAGAGGGTGGCAAAGAGGAACGGGCGCATGGAATGAGGTAGATCGGGAAGGAGGCGGATCGGGAGGAGGAACGACATGATACGCAGATCCGCCCACCGCCCAACAGGAATGTCCGGGGAGGGAGGAGGACTCGGGGAGGGCGCACGACGGGTCGCCGCATTTTCCCGCCTCGGGGTCACAACCCGATGATAGAAAAAAGCCGCCCGGCGCGAGGGCCGGGCGGCTTGATCAGTGGGTGCCAGCGGGTGGCCGATCAGGATTGGGCGGCCGGGGGGGGCGGCTCAGAGGGAGCCGGCTCGGAGGGGACAGCCGTGATGGCAGCTGTAGTTGCCGCGATGGTCTCGGATGCGGCGGTGACGGATGCGGCGGCTTCGGCGGCTGGCGCGACAGCGGCGGCGGCTGTCGCCGGAGTCACCGGCGGCAGGGAGACGGGTCCAGCGGGTGGCACCACCCCACCGGCGAGCTGTTCGCGGCGGATGATGCCGGTGGTGATGTCACCGGCGAGCGGACCGGGGGCCGGGCGCGTTTCGCGGCGCGGCGGGCGCTCGGACGCGCGGTCATCCTGGGAGCGTGGTTCGCGCGGTTCACGGGCTTCACGTGGCTCGCGGAATTCCCGTCGTTCGCGGGCTTCGAACGAACGAGGTTCGGTCGGGGCGGCCTCGGCATCGCCCGGGCGCGGAGCTTCCGGCTCCTTGGCGCCGGTCACGAGCATTTTGCGGCCCATGTATTCCTTGTCATGAAGTTCGGCGACGGCGCGCTTGGCCTGGTCGATCGAGAGCATTTCGACAAAGGCGAATCCCTTGGACCGCTGGGTGGCGCGGTTGACGACGATTTCGACGTTTTTGACCTGTCCCACGCCGCCGAAGAGGTTGGTGAGGTCGGCTTCGGTGACGTCGTACGAGAGGTTGCCGACGTAGAGCCGGCCGCTGGTGACTTCGTGTTGGATGACCGGGCGCGGCGTTTTCGGTTCGCGCGGTTCACGGGGTTCGCGAGCTTCGCGGGGTG
>JALRGF010000324.1 GCA_023253495.1 Verrucomicrobiales bacterium | reverse complement strand
GAGATGCTGACTTTTTCCTGGAAATGAGTGAGTCTCCGATTCCGGCGGTGCCGCATGGCCATCCTGACCACGTCTGCTGGGGGGGCGGAGGGGTGGGGCATGCGCCGCACCGGCTGGAGGTGCGGGGGCTGACGGTGAGTTATCGGGAGGTGCGGGCATTGGAGGACGTCAGTTTTGCGACCGCCTGCGGGCGCTGTGTGGCGTTGATTGGTCCGAATGGGGCGGGCAAAAGCACCCTGCTCAAAACCCTGGCTGGCATTCTGACGCCCGACGCCGGCAGCATCCTCTGGCGCGGTGCGGCGCTGACCTCGGCGAACCGCGAGCTGGCGTACCTGCCGCAGCGCGGCGAAGTCGATTGGCAGTTCCCGATCACGGTGCGGGGCTTGGTGGAAATGGGCCGCTACCCGAACCTCGGCTGGTGGCGCCCGTTTCAGCGGCATGACCGTGAGATTGTCGAGCGTGCGCTGACGGCGATGCGGCTGGAGGATCTGGCCGGGCGCCAGATCAGCGCGCTCAGCGGCGGTCAGCAGCAGCGGGCTTTCCTGGCGCGGGCGCTGGCCCAGGAGGCCCATGTCCTGCTGCTCGACGAACCGTTTACCGGTCTCGACCAGACGGCGGAGGAATCGCTGCGCAAGCTGCTGCGCGACCTGACGGCGGAAGGCCGACTGATCATCGCGAGCCACCACGACCTGGAAACGGTGCCCGTGATTTTTGATGACGTGCTGCTGCTGCGGCGGCGGGCGGTTGCTTTCGGCACGGTCGCCGACGCCTTCACGCCGGAGTGCCTGGCGGCCGCTTACGATACCTGTCCCGTTCCCCGACCATGAGTGCGTTTCTGCAGGCCTTTGATCTGGAAATCACGCGACGGGCGCTGCTGGCGTGCCTGCTCATCGGATTTGCCAACGGTTATGTCAGTGCCTTCGTGGTGCTCCGCAAAAGCGCCTTGAAGATCGGCACGCTGTCGCACGGGCTGCTGCCGGGCATCGCGCTGGCGGTGGCTGTATTCGGACTTTTTTCGTGGAGCGTGCTCGCCGGCGCGCTTTTTGCCGCCATCTTCATCGGGCTGGGGTCGCTTTTTGTGGCGCGCACCTCGCGCATCGATCACGACACCGCGCTGGCCGTGCTGTACACGGCCGGATTCGGCGGCGGTTTGATCCTGATTTCGCGGCTCGGCATCCGCCAGAAGCTCGACGAGTGGCTGTTCGGCGGGCTGATGGGCATGAGTGATTCCGATCTCTGGCTGGCCTTCGGCATCAGCGCGGCCGCGATCCTGCTGCTGACCGCCCTGCAACGACCGATCCTTATCCTGCTCTTTGAGCCGAACGTGGCCGCCAGCCTCGGCATACCGGTGCGCCTGCTCAACTACGCCCTCTTCGGGATCGTCATCCTCGTGCTGGTCTCGTCGCTGCAGGCGGTCGGTTGCATTCTGAGTGTCGGGCTGCTGGTCGCACCGGCGGCGACCGTCTACATGTTCAGCGACAGCGCGCCGGTATTGTTCTGGGGCGGCGGGTTGATCGGGGCGCTGGGTTCGTGCGCGGCGCTGGTGCTTTCCTATCAGCTCGACTGGCCGGCCGGCTCGACGATCACGCTGCTGCTTGGCCTGGTCTTCACCCTGGCCTTTCTGCTCTCGCCGCGGTACGGGCTGGTGCGGCTGCCCCGGCGGGCGCCGCCGTCGTCGTGAACCCGGTGCCCGGTCAGGCCAGCGCGCGCACGACACGGCGGATCCGGTCCATGCCTTCCTCGGCCTGGGACCGCGGCAGATTGAGCGCCGGCAGCAAGCGCGCGATCTGGGTGCCGCTTGGGATGGTCAGGACGCCGGCCTCGTGGAGGCGGTCAACAAATTGCAGTGAGGCTGCCCGTTCACCGGCCCGCGCGGCGAACCCCTTGATTTCCGAGGCGGGTGCCAGTTCGATGCCGAGCATGAAGCCGAGGCCGCGCGCCGAACGCACCACTCCCGGGAACTCGCGGGCCAGCGCGGCAATTTCCGCATGGAGCCAGGCACCGGTCTGCCGCACGTGATCCGCGAGGTGGTCGCGCTCGATGATTTCAAAGATTTTCAGGGCGACGGCGCACCCGAGCGGGGAGCCGCCGTAGGTGGTGCCGTGCGACCCCGGGCCGAGCAGATCGGCCACGGTGCGGCGGGCCCAGAAGGCACCGATGGGAAATCCACCGCCCAGGGATTTGGCCATGCTCACGCCGTCGGGAGTGAACGCTGATGCGGCCGCCGGCCCGAGCGCGTCACCCAGCACCCGCTGAAAACTCTGAAAACACCCGCTGCGGAAATGGCCGCATTGCACGGCGTCGACCAGCAGGAGCAGATTGCGTTCGTCGCAGAGCCGGCGCAGGCCGGTGAGGTAGTCGGCGGAGGCCGGGGTGATGCCGCCCTCGCCCTGGATGCCCTCGATGAGAATGGCTGCGGTCCGCGATCCGACCGCCGCCTCCATGGCCGCCAGGTCATTGAAGGGCACGTCGCAGCGGAAGCCTTCGGGCAACGGATCAAAGCCGGCCTTGACCTTCTCCTGGCCGGTCGCGGCGATGCCCCCGAGGGTGCGGCCGTGGAACGAATTGACGGTGGTGATGACCTCGTAGCGCGGGCCGTCGGCGCCGGGGTGGGCATGGCCGAACTTGCGAGCGAGCTTGTACATCCCCTCGTTGGCCTCGGCCCCGCTGTTGGCAAAAAACACCTTGCCGGGCGCGTCGAGATGCCGGCTGATCTCCTCGGCCAGACGCCCCTGGGGCTCGTGGTAATAGAGATTGGAAACGTGGAGCAGCCGCCGCGCCTGCCGCGCCAGCGTCTCCGCCACCTCCGGATGAGCGTGACCCAGCGCGCACACCGCGATGCCCCCGCCGAGGTCGAGGAACCGCCGCCCCTGAACGTCCCAGACCTCGCTGCCCGCGCCATGGGAGAGCACCAGATCGAACCGCGCATACGTCGGCATGACATGGCGGTCGAAAAGCGCGCGAACCGACGCCTGCACATCCTGCACATGCGGGGCGGTCGGTTCGGCGGCAAGGGGCATCCGGTCGTTCATACGCCCACCATTCCCCCGCCCGGACGGCGCGCAAGACCGGGTCTCACTTCGAGCGCTCCGGATCCGCGACAAACTTCAGGCGGATGGCGGTGCCGCAGTACATGCAGCGGAACCAGCCGAAGAGCAGTGCGTGCAGCGCCAGACTGGCCACCAGGCCGAGGCCGGGCACCCGATGGGCCTTCTGATTCTTGAAACACCGTTTGCTCCAGAAAATCTGGTTGGTGCACACCCGGCAGCGTGCCCGCAGCGCAAACACCAGGTAAAACAGTCCGCACACCAGCCATGCTGCGATGACCCACAGGAAGGTGAGAAGCGGCGCGATGTCGCCCCGGGTAAAGGCCGGCCACAGGGCGATCGGCGTGCCGACGATCACCGCCAGCGTGAGCAGCCGCCAGGCAATCGCGATCAGCGAACAGAACACCAGAAAATACGGCCGCGGATGCGGCACCCCGCGGCGGACCAGCCGCGGGACCGGCTCCCCCGGCTGGTGGTTGAACCGCTTCAACGACTCGGTCACCTCCTCCGTGTCCTCCGACGGCTTGCGCGGCAGCGGGGCGACCCCGATCTCCCCGGCCTCGTATTCGTCGAAACCGCGGAATTTCATGGAGGACGCCGGTTCCGCCGGACGCGGGCGCACCGGGGTCGCCGGGCGGGCCGGGGCCGGCACCGGCACCGACGACGGCCGCACGGGGATGACAGGGGGTTTCAGGGCGGCGGTCGCGGCCGACTTGGGCGTCGGGGCGTGCACGGGAATCGCTTCCGGCACGTCACCGGGGTCGGGCAGCCCCGCGGCGGCGGGGCCACGGGAATCAGCCGCCCGGGACTCGAGCAGCTGGCGCGCCAGCCCGATCAGCCGGCCGGTGTCTTCGGCCGTCAGACCGGTGACCGGCGCACCGGCACCGACCGCGGCAGCGAGGTGCCGCGCGAGCGCGCGAGGTTCCTGGCGGGCCAGATCTTCCACCGACGTGATACCGCCGGCCTCAAGCAGCCGTTGCAGGGTCGGGGTGTTTCCGGCGATGAGGGTGAGCGGAGTCATGGGCTCGGGGGCGTGGCCGTGACGATCAAACAGATCGTAATACCGATGCACAACCGGGAATTTCAACCGAGGTTGCGGAGCATGGCGGCCAGGCGGTCGCGCTTGCCCGCCCATTCGTCGCGGGTGACCACGGTTTTGGCGAAGGCATCGGGCGCCTTCTCGGCAAAGGCCGGGTTGGCCAGCTTGGATTCGGCTTTGGCGATTTCGGCTTCCGCCTTGGCGATTTCCCTGCCCAGACGGGTCCGCTCGGCCTCGATGTCAATCAATCCCTCAAGGGGCAGGTACAGCTCGCCCACATCCGTGACCGTGGCCGCGGTGGCCGGCGGCGGCACAAAGTGCGGATCCACCGTGACCGCGGCCGCACCGGCGAGCAGACGGAGGACTTCGGTTTCACCCACGATCCATGGTGCCGCGGAGGGCGACGGCTTGAGCACCAGGGCGACAGTCCGCACCGAGGCCAGGCCGCATTCGGCCTTCAGGTTGCGGGCCCGGCCGGCCGTGGCGTAGACGGCCGCCGCTTGCTGCTGCGCAGCGGCCACCGCCTCATCGGGCACTCCGCTCAGAACCGGTTCAGCCGGGATCGGCGTCTTCATGAGGAAGGTGCCCGGCTCGCCATACCCCATCAGCGACCACAGCTCCTCCGTGATGTGCGGCATGAACGGGTGGAGCAGAATGAGAAACCGCCGCAGCACCGTGTCCTGCGTGGCCAGGGTGGCCGCCGTGGTATCGCCCTTGATTGTTTCCAGATACAGGTCGCAGTAGTGGCCCCAGAAAAACTCGTACAACAGGGCGGCCGCCGCGTTGAATTCATAGCCGGCATACGCGGCCTCAAGGTTTTTCTGCAACGCGTCAAGCCGCGCCAGAATGTCGATGGCATAGGCAGTGCGCGCGCCCTCCGCCCCGCCGGCGGCCGCCTCGCCCTGCATCTGCCGGTAGCGGCAGGCGTTCCAGACTTTGTTGGCGAAGTTCCGGCCTTCCTCGATCTGGGCCTCATCAAATTTCACGTCGGTCCCGGTCGGCGCGATCCGCATGATGCCGAAGCGCAGGCCGTCGGCGCCGTATTTGGCGATGAGGTCGAGCGGATCGGGTGAATTCCCGAGCGACTTGCTCATCTTCCTTCCCTGTTTGTCGCGGATGATGCCGGTGAAATAGACATCGCGGAACGGAATTTGGCCGGTGTATTCGAGGCTCGCCATGATCATGCGGGCGACCCAGAAGAAGATGATGTCAGGACCCGTGACGAGCACGCTGGTCGGGAAGAATTTTTTCAGCGCGGCGGGTTCCATCGTCTCGTGCGCCCAGAGCCACGATGAGAACCAAGTATCGAGCACATCGGGGTCCTGAAC
>JALRGF010000320.1 GCA_023253495.1 Verrucomicrobiales bacterium | reverse complement strand
ACCGAATCCTTGGCGGCCTTGAGCTGGCTGGCCAGAGTTTTCAAGCCGGCGGCGAGTTGCGGGCCGCGGGCGGCTTCCGCCGCCGGATCTCCACCGAGGTCGGTGAGGGCGTAGTTGGTGAGCGTCAGAGTCCCCTTGCTGCCGGCGTTGAAGCGCGCCAGTCCGAGACGTTGCGAACCCAGATTGAGGGTGAGGTGCGATTTTTTGTCAGCCATGAGCGAAAGGTGCTGGTGCCGCCGGAGGCGCGGAAGAGGTCGGGGGAATCCCGAACCCCGGGCGCGCGGGTCCGCGAGACGCGATACTCGTTACTTACTTGTGAGATTGAACTTCGGCGTGAAAATCACCCCAGAGCGGAGCAAAGGGCGTCTCCATCTTGTTTTTGAGGACGGCCGGTTCGGTTGCCGGGGCGCTGGGGGATTCCCACCATTTCTTGCCGTCCTTGGACAGGAACCCGACGGTTTTTCCCTCGCGGGTCACCTCGACAGCCCAGAGGGTGACGGCATTGGCATTGACGCGCGGGCTGCCGGTCAGGCGCTGGACGGCGGAAGGAGAGAGGTAGACGACAGAGGCCATTCCCTCTCCGATCGGCACATTCACGTGGTTCACCTCGGCGGTCAGGATGCGCTGCTTCTTCTTGTCCGGATTGTCAAGGAACAGGTAGTATTTGAACGTCAGCTGATCGTAAGTGGTGATGGCGGTGGCGGCGCCGCGCGGCGCGGCGGCGATGAACGGGACTTCAAATTCGAGCCACTCTTTCGGCTTCCAGCGCTTCTCCTTGACAAAGGCCGCTTTGATGTCCGGGGTCGACTGGGCCTGGATGAGCGGCTCTTTCAGATCGACCAGTTTTTCGGCTTTGGCGTCCTGGGCCTGGGTCGTGGAAACGCCGAGACCGGCAGCCGCGGCAAGCGCGGCCAGGAAAGCACGAAAAGTGAAGGGGGACTTCATGTGAATTGTCGGGGTTGGAAGCTGCCAGAATGTCGGCTTTCCTCGTGGTTGGCGAGAAAAAACTTGGTCAATGCCTTATTTCCGCGGACCGGGGCGGCTTTTTAACGCCGGCCCGTGGCATTTCAAGGAAATTCCTGAGGGATGCGTGCATTTCCCCGAGCGCGGGATTCTTCTCAAGCCCGGTCGCGCAGGGCGACGAACGCGCTTTCGCGGAGCACCACGGGTTTGGTGCCACGCAGGAGGCGGATCCATTCGATGATGGAAGCGGCGACAATGAGACCGACGGCGAGAAGGAAGAAGGCGGTGACGGCGATGTCGACGCGCAGGTTGAGCAGGGTGCGCCCGGCGGTGGCGGGAGCGGTGCCGGCGTCGATCTGCGCGGTGAGGGCATTGAGGGCGGGCACGAAGCCGGCGGCTTTGGGGGAGAAGAGTTTCATCAGACCGGCGGTGAAGGTGACGACGGTGAGGAAGGCGAGCGGGGCGAGCGTGACCCAGGCATGGCGGGCCTTGCCCATTTTGATGATGACGGTGGTGCCGAGGCAGAAGGCGATGACGGCGAGCAGTTGATTGGCGATGCCGAAGATCGGCCAGAGGCTTTTGGCGATGCCCTCCTTGTCGACGGCCCCCTGGTAGAGAAAATACCCCCAGCCGGCCACCAGCAGGGCGGTCGCGGAGATGTTGCCGAGCCACGACTGGGTGTCGCCCAGCGGTTTCCACACGGATCCGAGCAGGTCCTGCAGGATGAAGCGGCCGACGCGGGTGCCGGCGTCGAGCGTGGTCAGGATAAACAGCGCCTCGAACATGATGGCGAAGTGATACCAGAGACCGAGCATGCCTTTGCCGGGGATGACCTGGGCGAACATGTGGGCCATGCCGACGGCGAAGGTGGGGGCGCCGCCGGTTTTGCCGATAAGATTCGGTTCCTCGAGGTCGGTGGCGAGCTGCTGCATTTCCCCGAGGGTGACGGGGAAACCGGCGGCGTTGATGCGGGCGAGGGCGGCTTCGGCGGTGGGTACGGGCGGGGTGTTGATGGCGAAGTACTGGCCGGGCGAGAGGGCGCAGGCGGCGATGATGGCCATGAGGGCGACCATCATTTCCGTGACCATGGCCCCGTAGCCGACCAGGCGGATCGAGGATTCGCGCTCCAGCAGTTTCGGGGTGGTCCCGCTGGAAATGAGAGCGTGGAAACCGGAGACCGCCCCGCAGGCAATCGTGATGAACACGAATGGAAAGACCGGCCCGGGGACCACCCAGCCGGAGCCGTCGACAAACTGCGTTACCGCCGGCATCTGGAGCGGCGGCGCCACCACGACAATGAAGAGCCCCAGCAGCACCACGGTGCCGAGTTTCATGAACGTGCTCAGGTAGTCGCGCGGCGCGAGCAGCAGCCAGACCGGCAGCACCGAGGCCGCGAACCCGTAGATCATGATCGCCCAGGCCAGACTGGGTTCCGACCAGGTGAGCGCCGCCTTCAGCTCGGGTGAAAGGAACTTTCCTCCCGCCACCGCCACCAGCAACCCGACCACCCCGAGGGCGGAGACCGCTCCCACGCCAAGGCGGCGGGACTTGATGGCCAGCCCCATGGCCATGGCCAGCGGGATGGTGCACGCGATGGTGAAAAGGCCCCAGGGGCTCTCGGCCAGCGCCTTGACCACGACCAGGCCGAGCACGGCGAGCAGAATCGTCATGATCGCGAGCAGGCTGACCATGGCGACCAGGCCGATGACCGGATTGAGTTCCTCCTTGATCATCTGGCCGAGCGATTTCCCGCCGCGGCGGATCGAGGAAAAAAGCACCACGGCGTCGTGCACCCCGCCGCCGAGGGTGGCCCCGATCAGGATCCACAGCACGCCCGGCAGATAGCCGAACTGCGCTGCCAGCACCGGCCCGACCAGCGGTCCGGGACCGGCAATGGCGGCAAAATGATGGCCGAAGACGACCCATTTGTTGGTCGGCACAAAGTCCTTGCCGTCCGCCTGCGTCACGGCCGGCGTGGCCCGCCGTTCATTGACCGTGAGTACTTTGGCCACCAGCCAGGCTGAATAAAAACGATAGGCGACGGCAAACGAACAGCCGCCCGCCACCACCAGCCACAACGCGTTGACCGGCTCCCCCCGCTCAAAGGCCGCCACCCCCACCGCCACCGCACCGAGGGCGGCAATGCCCAGCCACATCAGAAAACGAAGAATCGAGGTCATGGGAAATCAGGAATCAGGTTCGGCCGCCCGGCGGCGCCGCGAATGTGGGCCAACGCGGCCTGCGCCTCCAGCATTTCCTCGCGCGCCCGATGGAATTTCGGCTTTGCAGGCCCGGCTTTGTCCGGATTCTGATGGGCGTGTCTGAATCCACTGCTGCCGCCGGGGCACCGTCATCCGCCTACACCCGGGAGCTGGAGTGGCTCTACGGGACCCAGTTGTTCGGCATCAAGCTGGGGCTGAAAAACATGCGGCGGCTGATCGACCTGATCGGCCTGCCGGGCAAGGCGCAGCGGATCATTCATGTGGCCGGGACCAATGGCAAGGGGTCGACCAGCGCGATGATCGATGCTCTGAGCCGGGCCGGGCACCATTCGACCGGGCTGTTCACTTCGCCGCATCTGGTTCATTTCACCGAGCGCATCCGGGTCGACGGCCGGCCCATCCCGGAAGCCGAGGCGGCGCGGCGGCTCCGGGTGATCCGGGAAAAAGTGGCCGGCTGGGACCCTCATCCGACGTTTTTTGAGATCACGACGGCGTTGGGGCTCTGGTGGTTCCGCGATGCCGGGGCGCAGGTCATCGTGCTCGAAACCGGCATGGGCGGGCGGCTGGACGCCACCAATGCGCTGACGCCGCGGGCCAGCGTGATCACGCCGATCGGCATGGACCACACCCAGTGGCTGGGCGACACCCTGGCGAAGATCGCCGCGGAAAAGGCCGGCATCATCAAGCCCGGGGTGCCGGTGGTGAGCGCGCCCCAGGAAGCGGAGGCCCTTGAGGTCATCGAACGCGTCGCCGCGGAAAAAGGCGCGCCGCTGACCGTGGTCGATTTTCCGTGGCCCGGCCCGGTTTCGCTGGCCGGCGCGCATCAGCGGTGGAATGCCTCGGTGGCGCTCGCCGCGATGGGGGCTGCCGGTCTGGTGGCTCCGCCCGAAGCGCTGGCCCGGGTGGAATGGCCGGGGCGGTTCCAGCGGCTCGGCTGGGACGGGCGCCTGATCCTGGACGGTGCGCACAATGCCCACGGCGCGCGCGCGCTGGCGGCGACTTGGTCCGAGGTCTTCGGTGCGGAAAAGGCGGTGGTCATTTTCGGCGCCGTCGCCACCAAGGACCATGCCGACATGATGGCCGCTCTGGCGCCGGTGGCCGCACGCTTTGTGTTCACCACCGTCAACAGCCCGCGGGCCGTGCCCGCCGCCGAGCTGGCCGCCGCCGGCCCGCCGGGATCAGCGGTCACCGCTTCGCTCGCCGAAGCCCTCGCGCTCGCCCCGCGCGGCGCCGGCGACCCGCCTGTCCTCGTCTGCGGCTCGCTCTATCTGGTCGGTCAGGCGCTCGCCACTCTCGGCGGCGACGGATTCGAGCCGAGCGCGCAGTGAAGCGCGCGCCGTGAATCGGGTGCCATCAAATGCGCGCCGGCCAGACCGGTGCCGGAAGAACTCCGGTCCGCCGCGACGCCGGGGGACCGGCGGCCGCTCCGGGCCGCCGCGGCCAAGGAGGATTTTCAGGCCAGTGCCTGCGCCACAGCCTCGGCGGTGATGCCGAGTTCCTTGAAGACGATATTTCCCGGAGCGGAGAGGCCGAAGCGGTCGATGCCGATCACCCGCCCGTCGGTGCCGACGTATTTCCACCACAGCCCGGTCACCCCGGCTTCAATCGCCACCCGCTTCCGGCAGGACGGCGGCAGCACCTCGTCGCGGTACGCCGACGGCTGGCGGTCGAACCGCTCGAAACACGGCAGCGACACCACCCGCACTCCGGGATTGTTCGCGGCCGCGGCCACGGCGTGCTGGACCTCGGAACCGGTGGCCAGCACGATGGCGGAAAGCGGGGCGGTTTCTTTTTTCAGGATATAGCCCCCCCGGAACACGCCGTCGCGACGGACCTTCGCACTGGCCAGCCCGAGATGCGGCAGGTCCTGACGGCTGAGCGCCAGCACCGTCGGCCCGTCACGGCGCTCGAGCGCGGCCACAAAAGCCGCGGCGGTTTCCTCGGCATCGGCCGGACGGATCACATCAAGATTCGGAATGACCCGCAGGCCGCTGACCGTCTCCACCGGCTGGTGGGTCGGACCGTCCTCCCCCACCCCGACCGAATCATGGGTGAAAATATACGTCACCGGCAGCTTGGCCAGCGCGGCCAGGCGGAGGCTCGGCCGGCAGTAGTCGGCAAACACCAGGAAGGTGGCGCCGCTGGCCCGGAACAGGCCGTCATACGCGATCCCGTTGCAGATCGCGGCCATGCCGTGCTCGCGGATGCCAAACCAGATGTTGCGCCCGCGCGGGGTGGCCGCCGAGAAATCACCGCCGTTTTTGATGTAATTCTTGGTGCTGCCGAAAAGGTCCGCGCTCCCGGTCAGGAAGTGCGGCACCGCCTCGGCGATCACCTGAAGGATTTCACCTCCGCTGTTGCGGGTGGCCGCCTTGCCCTCGAGCGGAAATTCCGGGATGCGCTCAAGCAGGTCCCCGGGCAGCTCGCCGGCCAGGGCGGCATCCAGCTGCTTGCGGAGCACCGGGTTCGCCGCGGTCCACGCGTCGAACGTGTGCTGCCAGCGGACCCGCGTGGCGGCGCGCGACGCCTGCACCCCTTTGAAGAAGTCGCGCACCTCGGGGCTGACGAAGAACGACGCCCCTTCGGGCAGACCGAGGTTCTTTTTGGCAGCCTCGGTGAATTTGGCACCGCCCTCGCCGTGGGCCTTCGCGGTGCCGGCCACCTCGGGGATGCCGCGGCCGATTTCCGTCCGGGCAATCAGCAGTTTCGGGCGCCCGTTGTCCTTGCTCTTGGCCCCCTCGACCGCCGCCGCAATGGCCGCCAGATCGTGGCCGTCAAAAGTGCTGACGTCCCAGCCCATGGCCTCGAACTTCTTCGCCGTGTCCTCACTCTGGGTCACCTCGGCCATGGCGTCGAGGGTCACGTCGTTCGAATCGTAAATCAGAATCAGATTGTCCAGGCCGTTGTGCCCGGCGAACGACGCGGCCTCCATGGCCACGCCTTCCTGCAGGCAGCCGTCGCCGG
>JALRGF010000136.1 GCA_023253495.1 Verrucomicrobiales bacterium | reverse complement strand
ACCGACCCCGCCCTCCAGGCGATGCACGCCGCCGCGCCGTGGCTGGTGACGTGGGACGACCATGAGTTCGACAACAACTGCGCGAATGACATTTCCGAGGAGCTCAAGGTCAGCCGCGATGATTTCCTGAGGCGCCGGGCGGCGTCCTACCAGGCGTACTACGAAAACATGCCGCTGCGCCGGAGCGCCCTGCCCAAGGGCCCCGACATGCTCCTGTACCGCAGCGTGCCGTTCGGACGGCTGGCGCGGTTCCAGGTGCTCGACACCCGGCAGTACCGCACCGACCAGCCGTGCGGCGACGGCAACAAACCGCCGTGCCCGGAGGCGCTCTCCCCGGACGCCACCCTGCTCGGCGCCGTCCAGCGCGACTGGATGCTCGAAAACCTCGCGCGGTCGACCGCCACCTGGAACGTGCTCGCCCAGCAGGTCATGATGGCGCGCGTCGACCGCAAGGCCGGCGCCGAAATCACCCACAGCATGGACCAGTGGCCGGGCTACGAATCCGAACGCCGCCGCGTGCTCCGGTATTTCCTCGACGAAAAGATCCGCAATCCGGTCGTGCTCACCGGCGACATCCACAGCAACTGGGCGAACAATTTGATCGCCGATTTCGACGACCTCGGCGGGCGCGCGGTCGCCACCGAATTTGTCGGCACCTCGATTTCCTCCGGCGGCGACGGCCCGCTCGAACCCGGCGGACTGGCCGCCACCTACGCGGAAAACCCGTTTGTGAAATTCCACAGCGCCGAACGCGGGTACGTCAGCTGCGAGGTCACGCCGAAGGAATGGCGCACGAAATACCAGGCGGTCGAATACGTCACCCGCCCCGGCGCCCCGCTGATCACCCGCGCGGAATTTGTCGTCGAATCGGGCCGCCCGGAATTGCAGAAAGCCTGACCGGCCCGGGCTCGACAGAAAGACGGGGCCGCCTAAAGCGTTTAGTCGGGACCCACGGCATGGCCAATCGAGACTTCCAGCACCTCAACGAAAGCCAGCAGGCTGCCATGCTGGACTTCTTCGAAGATTTGCCCGACGCGACCATCGAGGCCGGTGAGGGACTCTGGGCGACCGGTAAAGTGATTCACCTGCAGTGGGGTTCCCCGGACCTCCTCGTCGGCGAGGTCAGAAATCGCAGACAATTCAAGGCGAGGATACACTTCGATTCCAAGGGTGAAATCAACGCGGTCGACTGCACCTGCCGGCTCCAGGGATACTGCCCGCACGTCGTTGCCGCGCTGCTCGAGGCGGGTTGCCATATGCCGGATGATCCCGAAGAAGAAGAGGACGAGAACGCCCGGAACGCCCGCGACTCCGAGCCGGCCCCGGAGACACCGCCCGTGGCCGAGGCGCCGGCCGCGCCTGCACCCGCGCCTGCACCCCCGCCTGCGCCCGCGCCGGCACCCGCGCCGGCACCCGCGCCTGCGGCGGCCCCGCCCACCCTGACGGCCTATCTGGAGGAGCGGATCGGGCGGCCGTTGCAGGGCGGGCAAAGAGAGATTGCCTGGAAGATCGAGGAGGTTTGGCGCAACAGGAGCCATACGATTCCCGAGCCGCAGCTGCTCAGTCTCGGCGGGCACAGCTCGTATTTTTACGGGTGGCAGACG
Source organism: Verrucomicrobiales bacterium (assembly GCA_023253495.1). GTDB lineage: Bacteria > Verrucomicrobiota > Verrucomicrobiia > Verrucomicrobiales > V1-33 > CAJBME01. The sequence goes on along the minus strand of JALRGF010000136.1, from coordinate 3,898 downwards.
GAGGAGATCGAGATCTGGCCGCCGGAGCGGCCGCCGGCCAATGCGATTGACGCGTTTCTGTATGTGGCGCATGCCTTGCGGCAGCGGCAGCGGTTGCCGTCGACGACGCTGTTCCGGAGCGTCGACTGGGACGCGGTCGGGGCGCTGGTGGATCAATGGGAGCGGGAGAAGCGGATCCGGCATTGGCAGCGACAGCTGGCTTTGGTCAGTACGTCCTCGCGGGAGGCGCCGGTCTCGCCGGTGCTCCGGCTGCGGCTGTCCGATGCGGGGGCGGTTGTCGAGTGGCGCAAACCGGGCACGGCCGCGTTTGTGCCGATGAAGCCGACGTTGCTGCGCCAGCTGGGCTTCGCGGCACATCAGGAGTTCGATCACGACGATTATTACCTTGATGACACGGCGCGGCGGTTTCTTGTGGCGATCAGGGCGGCCACGGACGTTGCTGTGGAGTTTGAAAAGAATACCGTGGCGCTGGCGGGCGCGCTCAGCCGCCTGCTGCGCCAGCCGGGTTTCGAGGGCTCGGTGGTGTCTCCGGACGGTGAGCCGGTGGTCCGCGAAGCGGAGCCGCTGCAATGGGTGTTGCAGGAGCCGGCGGAAGCCGCTGACCGCGGCGTCGGCGGGGTGGACAACGACGACTACGAAGCGCTCCTGAGGACAGCCGACGGCCGCGATCCCGGGCCTTCCCTGGTCACTCTCGAGGGGTGGCCGATCCTCTTCGTGACCCCGGACCGCGTCTACGAAATCGATGACCCGCTGGCCGTGGTCTCGGGCGCGGAAACCCGCCTGCGCATCCCCGCCGCCGCCGTCGAATCACCCTCCGGAGTGGCCGGCCTGATCTCCATGAACGCCCGCCTGCCCGAGCGCCTGACCGCCCGGGTCCGCCCGGTCGTCATGCAGGTCACGGTGCGCTGCCGCCTCGCCCCGGCCACCGCTGACACCCCTGAACGGTTCGATGTCAGCGCCCGCTCCCGGGGCGACGGCCCAATCCCGGAAGAAACATGGAATGGCACCGTCTGGGAGATCATTTCGCCCGAGAGTGACACCACCCCGGCAGACCGCAACGCCCCGATCCTCACCCCGGACCGCCGCCAGCAACTCGCCTCCGGACCATGGCTCGCCTCCGCCCGCCTGACCCGCCACTCCCGCGACCGGTCCGGAACCATCTGGGCCGGGCGCCCGCTCCTCGGGGCCGCCCAACGCACGTTTCCCGAGGACTTTCTCGACTGGCTCGCCCGGCGCCCGGAGGGCGTGACCGTCGAACTCGACCCCGAACTGGCTTCGCTGCGCGATGGCACCGTGGCCGGCAAGGTGCGGCTCGACCTGCAGGAGGCGCAGGTCGACTGGTTCGACCTGCGCGTCGCTCTGGACGTCTCGGATGTCGAGCTGACGGCCGCGGAAATCGACCTCCTGCTCAAGGCCAAAGGCCGATGGGTGCGCCTGCCGGACAAAGGGTGGCGGCGGCTTGAGTTTGCGCTTTCGGATGAGGAGCAGTCGCAGCTGGCCGACCTCGGCCTGGCCGTCGGCGACCTCGCCAAGGCCGAGCCGCAACGGCTGCATGTCTTTCAGCTGGCGGGAGCGGCGGGCGCCAAGCTGCTGCCGCCGGAGCAGGTCGTGGAAGTGAAGCGCCGGGCCGAGGAATTGCGCACGGCGGTCACCCCGGAGGTCCCCGCCGCCATCACCGCTTCGCTGCGCCCGTACCAGCGCGAGGGGTACCACTTCCTCGCCTACCTTTCCGCCAACCGCTTCGGCGGCATCCTCGCCGACGACATGGGCCTCGGCAAAACCGTGCAGACGTTGACCTGGCTCGCGTGGCTCCGGGAAACCGGACAGCTCAACGGTCCGGTCCTCGTCGTCTGCCCGAAATCCGTCCAGGCGAACTGGAGCGCCGAGGTCACCCGCTTCTGCCCCGGTCTGGTCGTGCGCACTTGGTCGCGCGAAACCGCCGGAGTCCTCGACGGCCCAGCCGACGCCACACCCGCCGCCGAGGCCGGCCGGAAACCGCGGCGCCGCCCCGCGCCGGCCGCCCCGCCCGCCGACGACCTCGTCATCATCAATTACACCCAGCTCCGCCTGCACGAGGAGTCGCTGCGGGCCCGGCCGTGGGCGGCCGTCGTGCTGGACGAAGCCCAGTACATCAAAAACCCGTCGTCCCAGACCACCAAGGCCGCCTGCGCCCTGCAGGCCGGCCACCGGCTCGCCCTCAGCGGCACCCCGATTGAGAACCGGCTGCTCGACCTGTGGTCGATCATGCAGTTCGCCATGCCCGGCGCCCTCGGCAACCGCACCGCCTTCAACCGGAATTTCAACGGCAAGGACGACCCGCTGGCCCGGCGCCGGCTCGCCGCCCGCGTCCGTCCGTTCGTGCTCCGCCGGACGAAGACGGAAGTCGCCCGCGACCTGCCTGACCGCACCGAAGAGGAGATCGTCTGTGAGCTGGAAGGGATGCAGGCGACCCTTTACCGCGCCGAACTCAAACGCGCCCGCGCCGTGCTGCTCAAGGCCAAAACGGCCACCCAGCTCGACAAACTCCGCTTCAATATCCTCACTTCCCTGCTCCGGCTCCGCCAGATCTGCTGCCACCCGGTCCTCGCCGGCGCCGGCTCCCCGGAAGACGACTCCGCCAAACTCGCCGCCCTGCTCGACCTGCTCGAGCCGCTCATGGAGGAAGGCCACAAGGTGCTCGTCTTCTCCCAGTTCGTCGACATGCTCGAAATCATCCGCGCCGCCGCCAGCGCCCGGGAATGGCCGCACCTCGTGCTCACCGGCCAGACCGAGGACCGCGGCACGCTCGTCGACACCTTCCAGCGCACCGAGGGCGCTTCGATTTTCCTCATTTCGCTCAAGGCCGGCGGCTTCGGCCTGAACCTGACGGCCGCCAGCTACGTCGTCCTCTTCGACCCGTGGTGGAACCCGGCCGTCGAAAACCAGGCGATCGACCGCACCCACCGCATCGGTCAGACCAACAAGGTCATCGCCTACCGCCTGCTCGCGCGCGACACCATCGAGGAAAAAATCCGCGAGCTGCAGAAAAAGAAAGGGGCCCTGGCCAGCGACATCCTCGGCGAGGAAAGCTTCGCCAAGGCGCTCACGCTCGATGATTTCCGGTTCCTGCTCGGCGACGGTGACAGTGACACTCCCGCCGACACCTGAAGGCCCCTCGGCCGCCCACCCCCAGCCCCTCGCTCCCATCAGCCCGCTTCACCCCATTCTGGAAATCTGCCTGGACACCCCGGCTTCGGTGGAAGTCTGCCAGGAAACGCGGGTGCCGAGGATTGAGCTGTGCGCCGGTCTGGTCGAGGGCGGCACCACGCCATCCCTCGGGTTTCTCAAAGTGGCGCGATCGCTCTACCACGGCCGCCTCATGATGATGATCCGTCCGCGTGCCGGCGATTTTGTGGTGTCGGCGGCGGAGCGGCGGGTCATGCTCGAGGACATAAAGGCCGCGCGCGACCACGGTGCCGACGGGGTGGTTTTCGGGTGCCTGCGGCCGGACGGCACCGTGGACGAGGCGACCGCGGAAGCGCTGGTCGCGGCCGCGCAGGGGATGGACATCACGTTTCACCGCGCCTTCGACGTCAGCCGCGACCTGAGCGACTCGCTCGAAACGCTGATCGGGCTGGGCATTCCGCGCGTGCTGACCAGCGGCGGGCAGCCGGACGTGGCGGCAGGTCGGTCGCGGCTGGCCGCGCTGCACGAGCAGGCGCGCGGGCGGATCGCGTTGCTCGCCGGTGGCGGGCTGACGGCGTCCCTGGTGCCGCCCCTGTGGGCCCATGGCATCCGTGAATTCCACCTCTCGGCCCGCACCGGCGTGGACAGCCCGATGCTCCACCGCCGCCCCGACATCCCGATGGGCGCCGCCGCCGTGCCGGGCGAATACGTCCGCCGCCAGACCGATCCCGCC
>JALRGF010000022.1 GCA_023253495.1 Verrucomicrobiales bacterium | reverse complement strand
GGTGATGATGTCGTTGCCCCAGCGGTCAAAGACGCGCCCGTGCGGGTTGGCGAAGCCGTAGGGCACGTGGCGGAAGAAGCGTCCGGTGCGCGGTTCAAAGCGGTAGATGGCACCATCGGTGTTGCGCACCGGGCCGTGGTGGGTCTCGACATTGGTCCGGTGGAAGACCCCGTCGCTGAAGTAGAGCGCGCCACCGGGTTCGTAACAGATCGAGTTGGTCTCGTGGTGGGAATCGGCCGCGTCAAGGCCGTGCACAATGCGTTCCTTCCAGTCGCCGCGCCCGTCGCCATCCGTATCGCGCACGAACCACATGTCGGGCGACTGCATGACGAGCACGCCGTCTTTGTACAACTGGAAGCCGGTCGGGCAGTTCAGGCCGTCAAGAAACGTCGTGCACTTGGTGAACTTGCCGGTGGCGGGATCGATGTCGAAGACCAGCAACTTGTCAAAGACGGTGGTCGTCGGGGAGGTTTCCGGGTAATTCGGCCAGGCGGCCACCCAGAGGCGCCCGCGGGTATCGAAGTTCATCTGGACCGGATTGATGAGGTCGGGAAATTCTTTTTCGGAGGCGATGAATTCGACCTTTACGCCATCCGGGGTGGAGAGGTGCTGCAGGGTGGCCTCGCTGTCGAGGTAGGGCACGGGCTCCTCGCGGTTGGAAGCCACGGCGGGGACCGGGGGCAGGTTGTCGTCGGTGACGGCGATTTCGTTGCCGCGGGCGGCGGCCCAGACCGCCTTGTCGCGGTTGGCGGTTTTGACGTCGCGCTGGGCCATTTCGGCGCCGAGCACGGTGGCATTGTCGATCCCCTGGTCCGGGTTTTTGGCGTCGGCGTATTTGATGCGCGACCGCTGGCCGTAAATGTTATACTGGTCGACGGTCCGGTAACGGTGGTGCCATTCCTTGTTTTTATCGAGCACGGCATCGCGGATGCGGTCGACGGTGGAGTCGGCGGTGGCGGGTGCGGCGCGGTCGAAGAGGCTCTGGAACTGCACCGGGGCGAGCGCCTTGTCTCCGTCCTCATTGAGGTGGACGCCGTTGATGGTCAGTGGTTTTGGTGACGCCTGATAGAGCGCCTGCGACGCGCTGAAGAGGTCGACGAACGGCACGTTGTTTTCACGGGCGACCTCGGCCATGGCCTTGGTGTACATCTCAAGATTCCGGTTGTTGGCGGAGCCATCCGGGTAGTTGGCGGGGTCCTTGAGGTCCTCGTGGGCGATGGGTGAGAAGAGGACGAGGCGCGGGCGTCCCTTGCCGTAGTCGGCGGCGAGGTGTTTTTTCAGATAGGCGTCGAGGTTGGCCCTGAATTCGGCCAGGCCGGCCTCGCCTTTGAACGATTCATTGAACCCCCAGTAGGCGAAGATCACGTTGGCGTGGAAGTCGGCCCCGGAGGTGTAGACGACATCGGTGTCGCCCACCTTGGTGGCCAGGGTGCCCGGCTTCATGTTGAGGAAGTACTCGGTGGTGGGCACTTCGTCGCTCCGCGGGTGGAGGGCGACTTCGTCCGCGGCAAAGCCGAGGTTGCGGACGGTGAGCTGGTGATCCGGGTAGGCTTTGTGGATCAGGGATTCCAGCCACCCGTGATGCTGCTGGCGATCGGCCAGGCCGCTGCCGACAATGGCGATGTGATCGCCCTTCTGCAATTCCAGCAGGGCGGCGGCCCAGGCGGCCGGGCCAGTGCAGCAGGCGAGGGTGAAGAGGGTGGGGAACAGGCGGTTTTTCATGAACAGACGTGCATGATGCGACGGTCCGCCCCGGTTCGGCAACCCCGAACACACCGCGAAAAGACGAAAAGAGCATCGGGGAAAACCGCGCGGAACCACCGGAAACGGGCGGGTGTCCGGCGGGTGCCTGATGGCCGGGAAGCGGCCGGGAAGCGGCTTGCGGGAATGCTGCTGCCTCAGAGCGTCACGGTGATCGCCTGGCAGGCCGCGACCGCTTTTGCGCGGGCGGCCTCGATGGTGTCGGCGCGGGCCAGGGTGACGCCGAGGCGGCGGGCGCCGCGGACCTCTGGTTTGCCGAAGAGGCGGAGGTGGGTGTCGGGCTGGGCGAGGGCGGATTCGAGCGAGCCGAAGGTCATCTGGTTCGATTCGCCCTCAACCAGCAGGGCGCACGACGCGGACGGCCCGAAGTGGCGGATCACGGGGATGGGCAGTCCGAGGATGGCACGGGCGTGCAGGGCGAATTCGGAGAGGTCCTGGGAGACCAGGGTGACCAGGCCGGTGTCGTGCGGGCGCGGTGAGATTTCGGAGAAGATGACCTCTTCGCCGCGCACGAACATTTCCACGCCGAAAAGGCCGCGACCGCCGAGGGCTTCGGTGATGGTGGCGGCCATGTGCCGGGCGGCGGCGAGGGCGGCGGGCGACATCGGGCACGGTTGCCACGATTCGCGGTAGTCGCCCTTGACCTGAAGGTGCCCGATGGGGTCGCAGAAACTCGTGCCGCCCACGTGGCGCACGGTGAGCAGGGTGATTTCGTAGTCGAAGGTGACAAACCCCTCGATAATAACCTTGCCCTGCCCGGCGCGTCCGCCGGCCTGCGCGTATTCCCAGGCCGCAAGGATGCCGGCGGCGTCGGTCACGGTGCTCTGGCCTTTGCCCGAACTGCTCATGATCGGCTTGACGACGCAGGGCAGGCCGATGCGGGCGACGGCCGCTGCAAATTCCTCAAAGGTTTCCGCGAAGGCGTAGGGTGAGGTGGCCAGACCGAGTTCTTCCGCGGCCAACCGGCGAATCCCTTCGCGGTTCATGGTCAGCTGCGCGGCCCGGGCGGTCGGCACCACCGTGAATCCTTCCGCTTCCAGTTCGGCCAGGGTGTCGGTGGCCAGCGCCTCGATTTCCGGAACGATGAAATGCGGCCGCTCGCGTTCGATGACGGCACGCAGGGCGGCCCCATCAAGCATCGAAATCACATGACTGCGGTGCGCCACGGCCATGGCGGGGGCATCCGGGTAGCGGTCAACCGCGATGACTTCGCAGCCGAGGCGCTGCAGTTCGATGGCCACCTCCTTGCCCAGCTCTCCGGAGCCGCAGAGCAGGACTTTGGTGGCAGTGGGGGACAGCGGGGTGCCGAGCGTGGCCATGATGGAAAAACGGGGTGGGGGAGGCGGGGACAATTCAGAGGAAAGTCGATGCGGCGGCGCCGCCCGGGGGCAAGCAAAATTGCGGTCGCCAACCAAAAAAATCCCGGCGGCGCGAGGCGGTCGCGCGTCTGGGACCCTGCGTCCGGGCGGCCCGCGCTGGAACCGCGGTCCACGGATACAAACGCCCCCCCGGGACCGCCGCAGAAGTCCCCTGCGGCTCGACGCCACCGCCCGTTCGCCATGGAAAACAGCCGGCGCTCCACCGCCGGTGGCGCCGCGGTGCGGGGAAGCCGCTTTCGAGCGACCACCACCCGGACCGTCGTGCCGGCCCTGACCCAAAGCGGTGTCGTGGCCACCGCACTCCAAAAGCGCGCTGTCGCGCTGGCGCCCGGGCACGCACGGAGGCAGACGTGGAACGGGCCGGGCGGTGGACGCGCCCGCCGCTGACCGGCCTGGAAGTCCGGTCCCACCTCCGGCACGTCCCAAGACATAGCGCCGCCGCCCGAGGCGAAGCGGGCGGGTGGCGGGTTCC
>JALRGF010000660.1 GCA_023253495.1 Verrucomicrobiales bacterium | reverse complement strand
AAGGCACCGTGCGCGCCACCCGCCTCGCCCTCTGCGAACTGACCTCCCGCGTCATCCGCGAAGGCCTCGGCCTGCTCGGCATCGAGGTGCCCGAAAGAATGTAGCGCCTGCAGGTGGCGTCCAAAAGGACCAGACAACAATCGGCCTGTCTCTTTCCTGAATTTGCTTTCGGGGACCGGCGCTGGTGAAGGGGGCGTGGGTCATGGGGAGGCAGGGTGGGCAGGGGCCTGTCCCTGACGGCCCGAGCGCCACAACGCACCCCCCCCCAGCACCCCACCGATCCCCAAGGCAGCCACGCCGCCAAACCATGCCCAGGGTGCCCACCGCCGGCCGAGAAGGCGCGGTGCGTGTACATCATAAAAAGGATCCTCCCGGTAATCGAAGTAGATATCGCCGGCCGAGTCTCCAAAAACGACTCCCACGCCATTCTGCACGGGGTACTGCTCTTTGAACTCGATGTAACGGGTAAGTCCGAGAAAAATCGATTCCCCTTCGGGACGCAGCAGGTCGGCGTGGGTGACGACCTCCGGTTTCACCTCGTGGTCGCGAAGGATGCGCAACGCGTTGGAGGTCCGTGCGGCCCCGGGAACGGGGGCTCCCGGTTTCAGACTGTCGCCGCCCACCGCACGCCCCACGCCGATCAGGCGCAGCAATTCCAGCGTCTGTTCCTTGGTCGGTGGTTTTTGCGGATCGATGCCCAGCGGGGCAAACGATTCGCGGATCAACGCGGTTTGCGACTTTCCCCGGTGGGTGCGCCACCAGGCGTGCCAGCCTTCCGCCGTGTCGCCGGCATCGTGACCGGTCAGGACGCAAAGGGCTTCACCAACGTGGCCGTGGAAACAACCGTTGACGTGTCCCGACTCGGGCATCCGGCTCATGAGCCGCTCAATGATTTCCGTGTCGCCGAGAAACCGGACCTGGATCATGTCGTCGTGCGAAAAGCGGCCGTGGCGCATCTGCTCGCGAATTCTCTTCCACCGCAGCGGCGTGTTCAGGCCGGATGGCTGGAAGTTCTCGGCGATCTCGTCGCGCACCGGTCGAAGGCGGAACGTCCAGAGCCAGATCCCCCAGAGCGCGGCCCCCACCGCCGCCGCGCATCCCAGCCACCCCAAAGCCCGTGCCCAGCGGCGACGCCTCGACCGCGCGGGCGGAGCAGGGGGCCCAGAAAAGGAGTTGTCCATGCCTTCAGAGGTTGCCGCCGGGACTGCCGTGGTGTCGAGCCAAAAGGTCGCGGCGTCCGGGGGGCGTGCAGGGCATTTTTATTCCCCGGTTCAGGCTGCGGAGCCCGGAACGGAGCGTTGGATTCAAGCCAACGAGTCACTCGTTGCCAGGCAGGCAACGCTACGGGGGCGGCGATGCTACGGCAGCGGCGATGAAGAAGGGGCGTGGGTCATGGTGAGGATTCGGATGTCCGGTGCCCGGGCTTTTTCGGGTGGCGGCTTCCTGGTGCGCCAAGGCGGCTGGGCATGCCATTTGATGGCGATCAGGCACACGCGCCGGGTTGCTCCACGTAGCCCTTGCGCAGGGCATGGATCAAGACGCCGGCATCGGGCAGGCAGAGCGCCATCAGGAAGGACGGGCGGCGAGGCCCAGTCTGGAGCACATGGCGGTGGAGAAGCTCATGGAGGAACGACTGGAGGCCGGGCCGCTGGACGTGTACGCTGCGGATTCCAGTTTCAGGCATGGCACGCGCAGCGGTATCGGGAGGAACTCATACGTCTCGTGCGCGTTCTGGTGGACGAAGGCGAGATGCCTCGGGCCCGGGTCCGGGAGATCACCGGGAAGGGGGCCACCGTGGCCGCGGAAATCATCAAGCGCGGGCTCGAGGAGGGCGTGCTGGAATCGCCCAGCCCCAAAGGACCGCTGCGGCCGGCCTTTCCCGCGGCGGTTCAGGAGTTCTCTTTTCCGCAGCTTTTTATGGATCTGCCGGTGGAGCCGGATGGGTCGGGTGCCTCGTGAAGATCAGGCTGGCACCGGCTCGGCGGCGAGGCCGAAGACTTCGCGGGCGTCGGTGACCTCGCCGGTGATGGCGGCGGCGGCCACCATGACCGGGCTCATCAGGATGGTGCGTCCGGTCGGGCTGCCCTGACGGCCTTTGAAGTTGCGGTTGGACGAGCTGGCGCAGAGCTGGTCGCCGACAAGTGTGTCGGGATTCATGGCCAGGCACATCGAGCAGCCGGCCCCGCGCCACTCGAATCCGGCGTCGGTGAACACTTTGTCCAGTCCTTCACGGGCGGCCAGGGCGGCGACGATCTGGCTGCCGGGCACGGCAATGGCGGTGACGCCGGGAGCGACCTTTTTGCCGCGCAGGTAGCGGGCGACTTCGCGGAAGTCGCTGAGGCGGCCGTTGGTGCAGGATCCGATGAAGGCGACATCGATTTTCGTTCCCCTGATCGGGGCACCGGGCGCGAGCTTCATGTACTCCAGCGCCTCTTTCAGGCTGGCCCGCTGGGCATCGGTCTCGAGCGACTCGAAAGTCGGGATATTTCCCGTCACCGCGCACCCCTGGTCCGGCGAAATCCCCCAGGTCACACTCGGGGCGATGTCCTCGGCCCGGATGTTGACGACGTCGTCGTAGACGGCATCAGGATCGCTGGCGAACGATTTCCAGCGGGCCACGGCGGCGTCCCACTCGGCCCCGGTGGGCGAGTACGGGCGGCCCTTGAGGTATTCGAAGGTTTTGTCGTCCGGATTGACGTACCCGCAGCGGGCCCCGCCCTCGATCGACATGTTGCATACGGTCATGCGCTCCTCCATCGAGAAACCGTCAAAGACCTCGCCTCCGTATTCGTAGGCGTAGCCGATGCCGCCCTTGGCGCCAAGCTGCGCGATGATGTGCAGGATGACGTCTTTGGCGTAAACGCCGGGGCCGAGGCGGCCGTCAACATTGATCCGGCGCACCTTGGCGCGGGACAGGGCGATCGTCTGGGTGGCGAGCACGTCGCGCACCTGGGTCGTGCCGATGCCGAAAGCGATGGCCCCGAAGGCCCCGTGGGTCGCGGTGTGCGAGTCCCCGCAGGCGATGGTCGTGCCCGGCTGGGTGATCCCCTGCTCCGGTCCGACCACATGCACGATGCCCTGCTTGCCGGTGCTCAGGTCAAAATACGTGATCCCGAAATCCTCGGCGTTCCGGCGCAGCTCCCGGATCATTTCGGCCGCCTGCGGGTCGGCAAACGGCTCCTCCTGGCGGTCGGTCGGCACAATGTGGTCGACGGTGGCGAACGTCCGGTGCGGGTATTTCACCTTCAGGCCGAGGTCGCGCAGCATGCCGAAGGCCTGCGGGCTCGTCACCTCGTGGATGAGGTGCGTGCCGATGAGGAGTTGCGTCTGGCCATTGGGGAGCGTGCGCACGGTGTGCGCCTCCCAGACTTTTTCGAACAGTGTCTTGCCCATGGGGTGGTCGTTGCGTTTCCGGTGCCGCCACGCGGCCGCGCCGAAACGGTAAGCCTACCCGCCGCACGGCCGCCCGCACGCGATTTCTGCAAGGCATCATGAACCGGCCATCGACGGTCGGTGGCCGCTGACGCCGGCACCCCGGCTCCGCGGCGTTGCGGGATCGCCGTTCCTTCGGGTCCGACTTGCCCTCCTCCGGTGATGCTCTATGGGGCAGGGATGCGCATACTTTCCGGCATCCAGCCCACGGGGCGACCGCATCTGGGGAACTATTACGGCATGATGGAGCCGGCGATCCGGCTCCAGCATGAAGGGGAGGCGTTTTATTTCATCGCGGATTACCATGCGCTGACGACAGTTCATGATCCGGCGGTGCTGCGGGCGCATTGCCGCGAGCTCGCGGTGGATTTTCTCGCCTGCGGGCTGGATCCGGCGAAGGCGACGTTTTTCCGTCAGAGTGATGTGCCGGAAGTGACCGAGCTGACGTGGATCCTGAGCTGTGTGACGCCGGTGCCGATGCTGGAGAACGCGCATTCGTTCAAGGACAAGACGGCGCGAGGCTTCATTCCGAGCACCGGGCTGTTTGCGTATCCGGTGCTGATGGCGGCGGACATCCTGATTT
>JALRGF010000649.1 GCA_023253495.1 Verrucomicrobiales bacterium | reverse complement strand
CGCGGCCCGGCAAGCGCTCCGGGTGGCATGGGCCCGGAGGACCGGTGGGCGTTTCCGCAGGCGATTCTCAGCCTTCTCCGGACGAAGCCGGCTGGATCCGATGCTGCGTGGGGATGAACGTCTTGCACCAGGCGTGCCCGTTGCCGGTGACCCGCAGGCTGAAAAGAAAAGGGATCATGACGAGCCAATTGATCGAATTCTTTTCAGCGACGACCATCCGTACCACGTAGATGCCGTCAGCGAGGGGTACTCGCCCCAGACGCAGGGACAGCTCGACCGGTTGGTGCGCGCAGCTGGCAGGCAGCTGAAAAAGTTCGGCAAGATCTTCCCCACGGAATTCGGCAACGCCATGGCCGCCCTCCGTGAGCAGGTACATCCGGGCATAAGGGCGCACGGCCGATGCGATGGGATCGAGCACCAGGTCCACCGTCAGCGGCTCCCCGGCCGGCAGGTCGAGGAATTCACGGGAATTCGGGGACCACGGTCGACCGTTGATCCGGAGGTCCGAAACACGCCCGACCGCCGTCACATCGCCAGTGCGTGTCGCTTTGGCGGCGCTCAGGCTGGCGCTGTAATCGGCAAGGGTGGCGTCCACGTTGCGGGTGTCCCTGATCAGGCGGCCCTTGTCCAGCCAGATCACCCGGTGGCAGATGCGCGAGACCTGAAGGGGCTCGTGGGAAATAAAAATGGTGGCGCAGTTGGCGCTGATTTCAGCCACCTTGTTGAGGCACTTGAGGCGGAAGGACAGGTCGCCGACGGCCAGGACCTCATCGAGGATGAGCACGTCGGGACGCAGCAGGTTCACTGCCACGGAGAAGCCGAGGCGGACCTGCATACCGGAGGAATAACTCTGCACCGGTGAGTCGATGAACTCCCCGATCCCGGAGAATTCGATGATCTCGTCGATCTTGGCGTCGATCTCGCGCTTTTTAAGACCGAGGATGGAGCCGTTGACGTAGATATTTTCACGTCCGGTCAGGATCTGGTTGAACCCTGCGCCGAGGGCGATAAGCGCCCCGACCCGCCCACGCATTTCAATGCGTCCCTCGTCCGGCTTGATCAGCCCGTTGAGCATTTTCAGCAGGGTCGTTTTGCCCGCGCCGTTGTGGCCGATGATGCCGAGGCACTCTCCGCGTCGAAGCTCGAAGGAAACATCCTTGATGGCCCAGAATTCGCCGGGACGCAGTCCGGAAGGCCCGCCGCCGGACGGCGACCTCCGACCGAACGGGTTCAATTCCGCCAGCACATCGCGCAACCCGTAGGCGAGCGATTTTCTCATGTTCCGGCAGAACTTCTTGGAAACACCCTCGACCCGGACCAGGACGTCTTCGGCGGACGGGGCACCCGGCAGCGCCTTGGCGGGAGCGGCAGGGGATTCGTTCAATGGCTTTTCGCCGTTCGGCTCGGTCAGGGTCAGGGGCGTGACTGCGGACCCGGAGGAAAATCCGGCTTTCTCGCCACCCGCGCTTGTTTCGAAGCTGACACTCATGATATCGTACGCAACTTTTTCCCGGGACGCTCCGGATTCCCCTAACCGCCCATGCGCGCGATCAGGTGGGGCATGGCCAATCGGAAGCTGACCAGCCCGAGGAAGGCGATGCTCAGGGCGCACGCCACCACGATGAAGAAGGCCGGCAGATGGGTCAGCTCCTGGCCGGTGAGCGACTCCCGGGCCGTACTGATGACCGGGGACACCGGATTCCAGGTCGCCAGCACCCCGGCCAGACCTTTGGTGCGCGCCGGATATACGACCGGCGTGAGCAGCATCCAGAACTGAGCGATCATGGGAAGCGCCTTGACCACATCTGTATACAGGCCGGCCAGCGGGGCCAGCGCGAGGCCGACGGCGAAACCACAGGCGAGCAGGCCGACGACGGCCACCGGAAAAATCAGGATGGTTCCGGAGGGCACCACCTTCCAGATGACCATCACCGCGGCCACCAGCGCCAGGCGGACCAGAAAGTTGAACCCCACCATCAACAGCCCGCCCATGAGCACGGCTTCGCGCGGGAAATTGATTTTCACCAGCATGTTCTTGGCGGAGAGCAGCGCCTGTGGCGGGCTGGTCATCGCGTCCGCGAACGTCTGCCAGAGCAGTGTCCCCATCATGGCGAAGGCCGGATAAGCAATGCCGCCGGTGTCGATCCGGACAATGCCCTGCGCATTGAGAAAGATGAAAGTCAGAGCGCCCACCAGCGGTGGCAGGAAGGCCCAGAGATATCCGAAATACGTCTGGCGGTATTGCGCGCTGAGGTCGCGCGTGAAAATCCGCCACGCCAGCTCCCTTCCCGCCATGACATCCCGGAAGATGCCGCGGGCCAGCTCAATGGGGCGGCCCAGCAGGGGCTCTGGGGAATAAATACGGATGAGGGGACGAGGATTCATGCAGGCGGGAAAATGCCGGAAGTAAATGAAAACAGGTGGGCGGGAAAGGCCGCGAAAACGCCATCCCGAAATCCGCCGGGAGACCAGGGGCCGCCGTCATCAATGACGGGACCCCGCGGCGAAGGCCGTATCAATCACGGACAATAAAACGTCCTCCAATCTCGCCACCTGGGACCGCGTGTCAAATTGGAGCACCATGCGCTCCCTTCCCGCGCGCCCCATCCGCCTCCGCAGTCCGGCATCGCCGGCCAGGCGAGCCATGGCGGCCGCGGTTCCCGCTTCATCGTGTTCCGCAACCACCAGTCCGGTCACTTCGTGGACGACCTGATCGGTGATTCCGCCGCAGTCCGAGACGAGCACCGGCAGCTCCATGGCGGACGCCTCGGCTATCGACACCCCGAACCCCTCGTCCCAGCCTTTGGCGTCCGTCAACGAGTGCTGCACAAAGACATCTGCGTCGGCAAGGATCGTTTTGACCGTGTCCGGCGGCTGCACTCCGGTGAAGGTGACGCATGAACCCAGTCCCAGTTCGGCCGCGAGGCTTTGCAGGGGGCCGAGTTCGGGGCCGTCGCCGACGATGATGAAGCGTGCCGGCGGAAGCGTCGGCCGGACGCTTGCCAAAGCCCGCAGCGCGACCGCCACTCCCTTGCCGGGGACCAGGCGCGTCACCGAGACGAAGGTGATGGATTCCCGCGGTCCCCGGGGGGCCGGGCAAAACTGGTCGGTCGGCACGCCGCACGGGATAAGGTGCGCTTTTTCCGGAGCCAGCCCCAGTTCGACGAGCCGCCGGCGCTGATGCGAGCCCACGCAGACGGCCGCGGCGAAGGCGTTCAGGTGCCTTTGCAGGCTCCAGCGGTACCATTTGTTCCGCAGGCCGGATGAGATGTCCTGACCGTGGAAGTGCACGACCACCGGGATGCCGCACTCGGCGGCGGCCGGGAGCAGCCGCAACCCGATGTGCCCGAACTGGCAGAGGATGACCCGGGCGCCGCAGTCACGCAGGATCTTCGTGATCAGAGTTTTCTCCGGGCCCCGGGTGCCGTAGAAATTGCCTCCAAGGGCGGCTCCCAGGCGCCACTGCCAGCGCGCCGGACCGTCATTCGGTTCCTCGGGAGTCGGCATCACGGCCACCGGAATCCCGTCCATCGGATAAACATCCCGGTTTTCATGGCGCCAGGTGAGCGCCGTGGGCTGCAGCCGCGAAAACAATTTCAACTGACGCCACATCCACACTTCGCTCGGCTTGCCGAGCCAGCGGGAGGCTACGAGCACCGGCGGGGGCCTGCGGTCGCCCGGGCCGGACGGGGGCGGGGCCGCACTGGAAGTAGACATGTTCATTTCAGCGGGTCGTACCGCCACTCCGGTGCCGCTCGGCCACCATGCCGTCGAGGACTTCCGCCAGTTGCCGCGTCAGCTCCCGGCGCTCAAACGGGAGGACCGCCTCCGACCGCCAGTCTGCGCCGGGGGTATTGCCCTCTCGCCACCGGGCAAAGGCCGTGGCCAGCGCGCGGCTCAGAGCGTCCACATCGGTGGGAGCCACCAAGTGCGCCGTGCCGGCAGTCGCCAGATAGTCTCTGGCATCCCCATCCGGCACAGCGGCCAGGATCGGGCGGCCGCTGGCCATGTATTCGTAGACCTTTCCGGGGACGATGCCGGACCGGCGCCCGGCCGGCAGATGATGCATCGGCAGAAAAAGAAGATCGGCACGGCGAGTCCGCCGCACACATTCATCGTGGGGAAGATACCCTGTGAAGGTGACCAGATCCTCCAGGCGCGCTTCCCGGACCACCTGCCGGTCCGCCTCCGAGGGCACCCCGACAAACTCCATCCGGAAGTATTCCCTCGCCGACGGCTCCCGCTCCAGCCAGCGGTTTACGGCCTGCACCAGATAAAAATGGGACCGGCTGAGCGTCTCAACCCCGGGCTCGAGGCGCCCGAGCAGGCGATTCCGCCAGCGGTGCTTCCGCTGGCGCAGGCCGGCGTCGGTGTGGAAATATCCCGAGTGCACCAAGGTGAACGGAGCGCCCGGCGGAACCGCCGGGACGTCTCCCCGGAAATCCTCCTCGTCATAGCCGTTGGTGATGAAGGTGCCGGCCCGGTTCGCCAGGGCCGGAAATGTTTCCCTCAGCCGGCGGGCCGCCTCCGGGGTGTTCATGATGATGCGGGCCGCCCCGGCCAGGCTCCGCTCCATTTCATGACGGGCCCAGGCCCGATGCCACCGGCTCGGCCACTCCTGGAATTCATCCAAGGCCCAGGGATCCCGAAGGTCGGCCAGCCAGGGAAGACCATGCCGCTGCGACAACTCCCGGGCGATCCGCGCATCCTCGAAGGGAGACATCGTCACCAGAACCGCATCCACCCCGCCCGCTCCGGCCAGCAGACGCTCCCCCTCCTCCACAAAGGCCTCGTACCGCCGTCGGCGGTTTGCCGCCGCTTTCGTCGCGGGCGGCGCTTCCGCCCGGCCCACCACCAGTCCGTCGGGCAACTCATCCTGAAGCGAACGGTCATCCGGGGTCCAGCGGGTCTCGGGCAGGGTGCGGCCTGTCAACACCAGCGGGCTCCACCCGAAACCCGCCAGATGCTTGACAAACTTCACCGTGCGCTGGACACCAGCCCCCCCGATCGGCGGGAAATAATGCGCTATATAAAGAACCCGCCGCATCACGCTTTCCCGTGGCCTCCCATCCGGACCACCCGCGCCGGAGCCCCGGCGGCCACCGCGTAGTCAGGCACGTCGTGCTTCACCACGGAATTGGCTCCCACCACGGCATGGCGGCCGATGGTCACCCCCGGACACACCACCACGTTCCGCCCCAGCCACGCCCCGTCGCCGATCTTCACCGGACGGATGTCGGCAATGCCCTGATCCGCGATCGGCACAACGGGATCGTCGAAGGAGTGGCGATGATCAGAAATGTACACGTTTCCGGCAATCAGCACCCGCTTCCCGATGTCGACGCTCCGCGCCACCGACACCGTGCAGGACCCCGCAATACTCGTGCCGTCACCGATGCGCAGAGCCCCGTCTTCCCCCACCCTTCCCACCGACAGCACCTGCAGCCAGCAGTCGGCGCCAATCGTCACCCCGGCCCCGACTTCAATCCACCGCTCCCCGGACACCCGGAGCGGAGGCACAATGACCGAACGCCCCCCGAAGCGACGGAAGCTGCCGCGGCACAGCACCGAAAACGCTCTGGTCTTCAGACGGATCCACGTCCGATAAACGGAAAGAGGAGTCACTGGCACGAAAGTCAATTGATGCCGCAAAACTCCGGTGCGGCCGTTTTCCATGTTGTCCGGCGGTCCCGCACCGGCACCCGGTGGCCCTCTGGCCGCGCTGCCATCGCACCGGCATCAAGGATATGGCGCGATCCCGGATTTCCACCAGGACCCGACGGGCCAAGACACCCAATCCCGGACCGGTCATCTCCCGAACCGCTGCGTCCGGGACGTGGTTTCCAGATCTCCCGAGGGCGCCACGGGCAGATGAGCGCCAACGGTCCAAGGGCCGGACGCGGGGCGTTCCAGCCCGGCCCGGTCGACGGTGAAAAACTCGCTCAGATTCGCCCCGACGGCCACGCTCTCCCAGCTCAGCGGCCGGAGATCCAGACCGGCTCCGGTCTCGGGCTGAGGTTGCACAAATCCCGGATTGCCGAACCGGCCGTTGGCCTCGTACCCCAAAGCCACGAGCTGATCCATGTTTCTGTAGCCCTTGCCAGCGAAAAAGGCGACGGATTTTTTGGCCTCGGTATGATTGTCGGAGCAGTAAAGATTGTTGTCGAGGAGCTTTGGCAGTACGCCGCTCTGGTGATTAACCATAACCGAGGAGGCGTTGCCGTTGCGGTGAAAGATGTTGTTTTGGATGTACACAGATCGGCGATCCGGATTTTTCTCTCCGGTCAACTGAATGCATGTCGGTCCCCCTATAAAGGTATTGTTAAAGATGCGCACCACCTGCTCGCCATTTGCTGATGGATTGGAGTGCCCGACGTGGATATTAGCCGCATGAGGATCCCTGAAGAAGATGTTGTTGTAAATATCGACGGAGGGACCTTGGCTGACAAAAATGGAGGCCGTGCCACCTTTGGAATTCCCGCGGTTATCCGTGTAAATGAAGCACCCTGCGACAACAATGTTTTTCCAAGTGGATGCCATGCCGGCTGTCCGCAGGAAAATAGCGTCGGTGTGGGGCTTTTCTCCAGCCCCGAGCCAGTTGCCGGAATCATATTGGTGATAGTCACGGATGACCGTGTTCAGCACCGCAATATTTTCGATGATGGCTCCCGCCTTGCGAGGGGCGATATCCACGCCCCAGACGAAATAGTCATGGAGATCGCAATCGCGCACCACGATGTCCCCGATCCGGGTCGTCGCCTTGATGGAAACAGGAATGCGCATTTTGGTGAACTCACATTTGGAAACCGTCACCCCCTCGCAGTTCTGCAACGAGACCCCCACGCCGTTAATGGAGTTGACCCCCGAAAACGGCAGCTGGTTCCGCCATTGGCCGATGCGATGGATAAAAAGGTTCTCGAGCAGAATGGATTTCTGCCCGCCCGAATCCACCGTCACTCCTGATCCTCCGGGAGGGCTGGTGATCAATGGTTCTGTGGTCTGAAGGACCGGATCGTTGTCACTATATCCCCCAGAATTGCGGATTTCAAAGCCCCGTACGATGATATGGCTGACGCCCCTCGACACCACAATACAGGCCCTGGATTCATGGTTTCGATCAATGACGGCGCGCCCCTGCCCCCACTCACCGCTCTGATTCCCGTCGAAAAGGATCTCCCGGTCCTTCTGCCCCGAAGTATAGATACCGAATCCACCCGAATACACCACTCCGCCCTTGAAGCGCACCACGTCGCCCGGTTGCAGCACGGTACCGGCGGCCGTGGCCTGCGCGTTTTCGTCCCCGGGGGAGCGTTTCCACGCCGTACCTTCGGAGGTTCCATCGGCCGTGTCGGATCCTCCCTCGAAATCCACGTAGTAGGTCGCGGCCGAGGCAACCGTCATCACACTCCACAGCAGGCAGACCAAAGAAAGAAGGACCTTCGGACGAGGCTTTCCCGGACAAAGAGACCCCGCGCTGGTGGCAGGCCTCTCGGAACTGCAGATCATTAGCAGAGTCGGCATCATAGCGGGGATGGCGGTGTTTGAGTGTGATGAGGGAGGAAAGAGAAATCCAATTGCCACTATAAAGAACCGCGGGCGGGAAGTCAAGGGATTCGAGAAACCGCTCCCAGAGTGCTTCTGGTGCCGTGATACGGTTGACGGGAATGGACGCCGGCAACGGACGGCTCAAGGGCATGTTTTGGAGGCACCTCAGAGGTGCCGGCGGGCGCGGCGGGCCAAGGGCGGGCCGGAGGCACCTCGGCGGCCGTCGATCCCGGCGGCCCTCGTGTGCCGGAGCCTTGGACTTCTGACCCGCGCCTGAGACCGGACGCCCCCTTTCAGGCGACCCCGGAACGCGGCCCCTCCGAAGGCGCCGGTACCGGCGTCCTTCCGAAAAGCACCTCATCTTCATCGTTCTGTTCGTCGTCTGCCGGATGGGCGGCCAGTACCTCCTGCGTAACGGCGATCATGGCGCTCAACTGAATAAGCCAGAAGACCTGAAACTGGTCGAAGTACGCAAGGCCGAGCCAGTTCGAGACATGTGCGGTCAGTGCGGCACCCAGTCCCCAGAGCAGCCGTTCGTCCGTCTCGTCAGCAACCTCGGACTCCCGCACAGCGGACAAGGCTCTCCCCAGAAGTGAAAAGGTCGACACAATCACACCGACAAACAGGAGCATCGACCAGATTCCTCCTTTGAGAGCGAAGGAAATGAATTGATTCGTAATGTCGGCGCCTCCGGTACTGGCCAGCACGTACGGCATCCAGTCGCTGGTTTCCCGGAGCGGCAGGCCGACCAGCCACCAATCCCCGAAATGGCGGAAAGCGACATCCATCAGGTAGGAACGATGCCAGCCGGTTCCGCCGGTGACGCTGCTGACCCGCGCCAGCAGGTACCAGACCGGCGCCTCCATCAGCAGCGCGAGAAGAAGGACCACGGCCACCAAGCCCCGCCGGATCATCCGCATCCGGGTGCGCAGCGGCCAGAAACACCATGCCAGCAGCGACATCGCCAGCACACTGATCGGGCCGCCGGAATTGGAGAATCCGACCATGGCGACACACAGGGTGCCACCGAGGAGAGCGCGCGCCCGCCATGCCGGATCAAAGTACAGCGCTGCAAACAGCGGCAGGAAGCAGGCGCCGAAAGAACCCATGAGACTGGGATGCCGGAAGCTTCCAAAGCAGCGCAGCCGGCCTCCCCGCTCCCACAGCTTTCCCTCCCCGCCCAGATACTGGAAAGGATTCAACCGGAAAACGCCTTCCATGAACAGAAACAGAACATAAGGGATCAGCAGCCAGGCCAGTGCCCCGAGCAGCCACCGGAGGTCGTCCGCGGACCGCATCAGACCGCGCAGGGCGAAATACATGAAAAGACCGTCTCCCGACCTGGCGATGATGCCGAGGGGTCCTTCCTCCCCTCCTCGGATCAGGGGTATCAGGGTGATCAGGACATACAGCGCCAAAAGGTACTTGTCCGGCCTGATGGCATCGCTCCATGTGAATTCCCGACGGGTCAGCACACGAAAAAGGGCGACATAAGCGAGAAACCGGGCCGGAAAGAGGTTCAATCCGCCAATATCAAAACCGGCTCCCGGCGGAAGAAAAAGACATCCCACAAGGATGGCCAGCAGAGCCTGACGAGGCGGCCGCAGGGCAATCGCCGCTCCCAGGCTCAGCAGAATGGTCAGCGCCAGAGCGTCCATGATTTATTTCAAGGAGGGTGTATTCCCGGAGGCCACCGGCACTGCGGGAAGTTCACCGGCCGGGGCTTTCGATTCCCGGGCGCCGCGAGGGCATCAGCCTTAAAAACCGGCAGATCGGCAGCCGGCAACCGGAGCCGTTGCCTTTGTCAGCTTCCGTCGGACAGGAAAGCGTCCAGTCCGTCACTTAGCCGGTGGGAGGGAACGTAACCCAGAAGCCGGGATGCTTTGCTGATGTCGGCCAGAGAATGGCGCACGTCACCGGACCGGAAATCGCGATACACCGGCGCAGCATCGCCCACCCGGGGATGTTTTTTCACCAGGCGTGCTTTGAGGGCGGCGAACAAGTCGTTCAGGCTGGTACGCTCGTGGACAGCCACATTATAGACCTGATCCAGAGCGGCCGGGGCCTCGGTGGTGGCTGCGAGAAGATTCGCCTGCACCGCATTTGCAACATAGCAGAAATCACGGCTCGTCTCTCCGTCTCCATTGATGAATACTGTTTGTCCCGCCACCAGCGCCGTGATCCATTTAGGAATGACCGCCGCGTACGGACCTTCGGGATCCTGTCGCGGCCCGAATACATTGAAATACCGAAGCCCTATCGAACGCAAACCGTACGCTCTCGAGAAAACACCGGCGTAAAGCTCGTTGGCCGCCTTGGTGGCAGCGTAGGGAGAGAGGCAGTTCCCGACCCGCGACTCCGTTTTGGGAAGCGTGGGTTCATCGCCGTACACGGAGCTGCTGGATGCGTAGACGAAACGCCTGACCCCGCATTTCCGCGCCGCGACGAGCATGTTGATAAAACCGGTGACATTCGAGTCGTGGGAAGCAAGGGGATCCGACAACGAGCGAGGCACCGAACCAAGGGCGGCCTGGTGAAGGACGATCGACACCCCCTGGCAGCCGGCCTCGCATACCGAACGGTCGCGGATATCTCCTTCGAGCAGAGCAAAACGACCCCACTGTTCAGGTGTCACGGCGTCGCGCACGGCGTCAAGATTGGACCGGTGCCCGGTAGCAAGGTTGTCCATCCCGGTCACTGTCTGATCAAGACCTAGCAATTCCTGAAGGAGATGAGACCCGATGAAACCAGCTACCCCGGTGACGAGCCATTTGCGGGGAGCCGCCAGCAGGCTTTTTCGTGTTTCCTGAAACTGCGTCGCTTCCGGTGTCATAGGGAATGTATCAAGGGGAGGCACTTCGTATTCTTTCCGCCATTCAGAGTACCGCTGGCGGCGCGGATACGCCCGCGGCAGGCCGGATTCCAAAAGCCTGGACCACCAGCTCCCGTTGTTCACGGCGCAGATGCCGGGAAATTTCCTCGGGGACCACGACCTTCTCCCCGGCGAGCCTGAAGGCACAGAACCCGAGAAGCCAGACCGCGCTCACCACAGGTTGCCGGAAAAAGCGACGGGCGCATTTCAGGGCCACAAAGGACAATCGGCCTCCGAACTGGGCATCGCGCTTGCCCCATCTCCAGGCGCTGCGAACCGCGCCATCGAAGCCTCCGGTTTGCCGATGGTGATGCACCGCAAGTTCCGGCAGGGAATAAACCTCATAGCCGGCCGCACGTGCTGCCAGCTCAGCAAGAGTGTCGGCACCCCCATATTTCAGCGGATGATAACCGCCGATCTGATCGAAAACTTTTTTTCTGAAAAACTGCACCCCTCCCGGAACGGAACGCGTGGTGTTGAACGGTCGCGGCCGGAAGTCGGAGCCTTCGCCTTCCAGAATCCAGCCACCGCTCAGGCCAAGCCTTTCGTTCCCTTTCATCTCGGCGATCAGTTGCCGGAAATAATCGGGGGAAGGAAAGATCAGATCCGCATCCACCTTGCCGACATATTCCACTGCTTCGTGCCTGACTGTTTCGTACGCCTCCGCGACCGCCGCATATTGCGAATGGAAACTGCGTGCTGGATCCGCCTGCCGCTGCAGCACCCGGATCCATGGATAGTGTGCCGCTTTCCGGCGGAGTATTGCCACCGTTCCGTCCGTCGATCCATCGTCGATGATCACCCATACGGCCGGACGGACGGACTGGGCGGCAATCGATTCGATGGTCGACGCGATGTACTTTTCCTCGTTTTTTGCGGATGACAGAAGCAGGTACACGGATGTGGAAAATGGAAAATATTGGGACTGACCGAAGCCCGGAGTTCTGTCAGGCAGCCTCAATCACGGATGGGCTTCCCGTGATCCACCGCGCCTTCCCTACCTGCGACCGCGCCATTGCCGGGTGCGGGACTGACTGCCGGAGGAAATCCCGCCCCCAACTCCAGCACGGCCCATCGCAGCACGAATCCCCATTTGGCCAGTGAGCGGCGGGCTTCCACTCTTGCCGGCCGGGGCCCGAACAGACAGGCGGGAATCAGAAACAGCATCCGGAAGGCCGCTGAGAGCATCTGCAGAAAACGGTACCTGAGGGCGGCGAAAGCGCCGTAGTGTCGATACATGTAAATGTTCCAGCCCACCCGCATGTTCTCAGTGGGAAACTCGCTTTCCTGCTGGCTTGAGCTGATGCCGCCATGGTGGATAACAGAGGCCCCCGGAACAAAAACCACCTCCAGCCCCAGCTTTCTGACTTTGGCGCACAGATCCATGTCCTCGCCGTACATGAAATACTCCGGCGTGAAGCCCTGCACCTCCCTGAAGACGTCAGCACGAAGCAGCATGAACGCCCCGCTGACCGCCTCCACCGCGACCGGATCAGTGGCCCGCACGGCCCGGCCGATTCCCCAGAGATCGGCATCCGGAAACAAACGCCGGGCCAGTGTCGAATCCAAGGCCCGGTTCAGGGGGGTGGGCAGGGCCCGTACACAGGTGGCTTGCAGACTGCCATCGGGATTCTCGATTCTGGGGCAGAGAATCCCCGCCCGAGGACGGGCTTCAAGTTCCGCCAGCATTGTCGGCAGACATCCCGCCTTCAGTTCCGTATCGGGATTCAGGAAAAGCACGGCATCGCCACAGGCGTGCCCGAATCCCAGGTTGTTGCAGCGGCCGAAACCGATGTTCTCCTCACTCTGTATGAACAGCACTTCGGGAAACTCAGCCGCCAGCATCTCTCCGCATCCATCGTAGGAAGCACCGTCCACGACAATAATTTGAAGCGGAAGCGGGCCGGATGTCCTCCGGATCGATAACAGGCACTCCCTCAGATAATCCTTCGATCGCCAGTTGACGATGATGATGGATAACAATTTCATACGCGCAGTGCGCAACTGCGGACCGGCTTCTCACTCGGGAAGCCGGCCCGAACGCCGACACAAGGCGGAGTTTTGCCGGGGCTGTGAGATTTTTTAGCTGCCACTTGAGTCGATGGCGACGGTGAGGAGGGCCCCGGAGAGGGGCGTGAAGGCGGCCGCTTGTTTTTTGCCGGAACCATCCGCATCATCGGACCGGTTTCCCGTCTGTGGTGACCTGTTGGCGGCCTCGTGGACTCCGCAGCGGTTCCGGAATCTGTGGTCATGCCCCTCCCCCGCCATCGTCACAGAGTCGGTCGACGAGGCGGAAGTAAGCAGGTTCCATTTGTTGCCAGGTGTGACGGTCGGCGTAGGTCCGGGCGCGGCGGGCCTGGGCGGCGCGGGCTTCGGGATCCCGGAGCAGGGAGATCATGGCATCGGCGAGGTCGGGCACGTTACCGGACTCGAAAAAGCGGATGATGGAAGGATCAAAATAATACTGGTCGATGCGGGTCGCGCTGGCGACTACCGGCACACCAAGAGCCATGAACTCCATGATCTTGGTGGAATACGCCTCGTTGCCGAAGGAATCAGCACGCTTGGGGACGACGGCCAGGTCGGCCTGGGCCATGATCGGGGCGATTTCGCGACTGGGCACGGGCGCGTGGAAGTGCACGGCATGGTCCAGCCCGAGTTCGCGGGTCAGGGAAATCAGTTCGTCCCGGCGGTTCCCATCACCGTAAATGTGAAATTCCGCCTGAGGCAGGACAGCAACGACGGCGGCGAAGGCGCGGATAGCGAGATCGACGCCCTGGTGCCAGTAGAGGCCTCCGGGGAACAGTACGAGGAGCCGGCCGTCGCGGCGGGAGGACGCGCGCGGGTGGAAGAGCCGGGCGTCGACGTAATTGATCCAGGCGGACGCACGGGTTCCGGTGCGGGTGCGCCGGGTGTAGCGTTCGAGCCAGAGATCGTTGGCGACGACGACGTGGTCGGCCAGGGCGGCGGAAAGACGCTCGGCGGCCAGCAGGAATCGGGGCAGGTGTCCGGATGTGTGGGAGAATTTGCTGTTGAAGAATTCGGGCAGTAGGTCGTGGATGTCGAGGATGATGGCGGCTCCGCGGAGTTTCGGATAGAGGCCGGCGAAGACGAGGAAATCCGGCATGTTGTGGATGTGGAGGAGGTCGATCGGGCGGCGGTGGTGTTGACGGGCGATCCAGACGGTGCAGACCCGCAGGAAGCCCAGAACCATGCGCAGATAAGCCCATTTGCCGCTGTCCCCCTTTCCGAAGCGGTCGGTCACGCGATGCAGGTGAACACCGTTGATGATTTCCTCCCGGGGCAGGGAGGCGGCCTGACGCACGGCAAGCACATGCACGGAATCGCCGCGGGAGGCCAGGGATTGGGCGTAGCGCTGGACCCGACCATCCATTTCATAATACGAATGGGTGGCCATGAGCACGCGGCGGGCCGGCCGTCGCGGCGGCAGGTGCGGAAGGTGGCGGACATACTCCGCGACCTCCCTCGGCCGCGGTTGCCAGAAGCTGTCGCCGTATTTTTCGCGCAGGGTGATCAGAAACCGGCGGTAGATGTCGACCGGGAAACTTTTCAGCGGCACCGGCGGTTCGCCGTGGAGCGCGAGGTAGTCGGGGTGCACGTTGACCAGGACCATGCCGCCGTGGCGGGCGATCCAGTCGGTTTTCCGCAGCCAGAGCTCCGGGGTGGTTTCCTTGAGGAGGAGGAAGAGGGTGGAATCCTGGGTGAGGGTGTAGGGGAGTTCGACGTAGCCGGAGCGCGGGGCGCGGGATCCGTCCGCCCCGGGTGCCGGCACCCAGAAGGGAAATATCGTCTCCTGACCCCGCGGTTCCGGTTCGAACGGGTCGGTGTCAAAGGTGGAGGCGTCGTAGGCGATGTCCAGCTGATGCAGCCAGTCGAGCCGGTTCAGCATGAATCCGGAGCGGAAGCCGACGGCACCCCATTCCTTGAGGTGGCGGTTGATTTCTGCGGCCTTGGCGGCGAAGCCGGCCGACGAGTCATAGAGACGACCGTCGTGATGGAGGTCGTGCACGCCGACCTCGAACCCGTGGGCGGCCAGCTCGGCGCGCAGTTCCGGCGGGGTATGGTACGGACCTTCCGGGATGAAGTTGAAGGACGAGACGAAGCCGAGTTCGCGCTCCAGATCCATCAGCGGCCGGCACTGAGCCAGGCCTTTGGGGCCTTCGACGTCGTGGGTGAGCACGACGGCGAACTTCCTGCCCTCGGGCCAGCCCGGCCATCCGTCGGGCGGGCGTTCCGAGCCCGGCAGGATCGGCCATTGGTCGGCTACCCGGCGGCGGACCTGCTGCGAGTAGGCGCGGCGGAGCCGCAGCCGCAGCCGGTCGGGCAGGAGCGGCTTGATGCGGTAGTAGATGCGATTGCGCAGCACGGGGACGGTGAGGCGCGAGCCCCGGGGTGGAAGTCACCGGCCGGGTCGGCCTTACAGACTGCCCACCACGGTCCGGGGCCCGTAGGGCTTCACCTTGTTGAGCACGGTCGAGACTTTGGCATGGGAGGCGATCAGGTCGCGGTGGTGGCGGAGGATTTCCTCGCGGGTGCTGGTTTCGGACTCGACGACGACGAGGACCTGGTCCATGAAAGCGGCCATGGTCGGAGTCGGGCTGGTGTTTCCCAGGGGCGGCATATCGAAGATGATGTAGTCGAAGTAGCTCGCCTTCAGGTCGGGCATGAGACGGGCGAGGCGGGAGGCGCCAATGGAGGTGATCCCCGGGTTCGGGTTGTCGGCCTTGGCCAGGAAGAGGTTGTCGGCAGCTTCATC
>JALRGF010000625.1 GCA_023253495.1 Verrucomicrobiales bacterium | reverse complement strand
ATGCACCACTTGAATCCGTCTGATTCGCTCACGCCGTCCGGGATCGGCTCAATGCCGCGGACCTTCATGAGATCATCAAAGCTGGCGAGGGTGTTCCAGCGGCCGGAGTTGAGCCGGATGCACGGGATGCCCAGTTCGTAGGTCGGGCGGTCGTCAAAAGGGATCTGCCGGATATCAAAATCCGGGCGCGTCCGCCGGATCAATTTGACCGCGTCATCGATGACCGTGAGCGTCTTGAGCCCGAGGAAATCCATCTTGAGCATGCCGAGCTCGGTGAGCGGGCCCATGGCATACTGGGTCACCACTTCCTCCTCATTGCCGCGGGTGAGCGGCACGTAGACGTCGAGGTCGGTCGAACCGATGACGATACCGGCGGCGTGCACGCCGGTCCCGCGGGTCAGTCCTTCGAGCCTGGTGGCGTACTGCCAGAGTTCGGCGGTGGTGGTTTCATTGGCGATGGCGGCAGCCAGTTCCGGATTTTTCGCGCGCGCCTCCTTGAGCGTGATGTTGAGCTCATTGGGGATCATTTTGGCGATGCGGTCGGCGTCGCCGTAGCTCCAGCCGAGCACGCGCCCGACGTCCCGGATGACTGATTTGGCACCGAGGGTGCCGAAGGTGACGATATGGCTGACGGCGCGTTCGCCGTATTTGCGGCGCACGTATTCGATGACCTCGCCGCGGCGGGACTGGCAGAAATCGACGTCGATGTCGGGCGGGCTGACGCGTTCGGGGTTGAGGAAGCGCTCGAAGAGGAGGTTGAACGGGAGGGGGTCCAGATCGGTGATACCGAGGCAGTAGGCGGCCAGGGATCCGGCGGCCGAGCCGCGGCCGGGACCGACGGGAATCCCCTGGTCCTTGGCCCATTTGATGAAGTCCCAGACGATGAGGAAATACGAGAGGTACTGCATCTTGCCGAGCACCGTCAGTTCGTAGTCAAGACGCGCCCGGAGCGCCTCGTCCTCCGCGGCGCGCGTGGCGCCGTAGCGGGCGACCAGACCTTCCTCGCAGATTTTCCGGAAATATTCTTCGCGCGGGCTTCCGTCCGGCGAGCCGAACTGCGGGTACTTGGCGGTGCTGGTCGAGTCGAGATGAAGGTGCAGGTCGCATTTTTCGGCGATCTCGAGAGTGGCGTCACAGGCCTCCGGCACTTCGCGGAAGAGGCGGCGCATTTCCTCGGCCGACTTGAAATAAACCTCCTCGGAATAGTGCAGCCGGTTTTCCTGATCGCGCTGGGTGCCGGTGCCGATGCAGATCATGACGTCGTGCGCCTCGTGGTCGTCGCGGTTGAGAAAATGCACGTCGTTGGCGGCGACGGTGCGCAGGCCGAACTCGCGGGCGAAGGCGAGGAGCTGGCGATTGCATTTGGTCTGGGCCTCGAGGCCGTGGTCATGGAGTTCGAGGTAATAATTTTCTCCGAAGGCATCCCGGTACCAGCCGATGGATTCGCGGGCCTTGGCGATCTGGTCCTGCTGGATGAACTCGTTGACTTCGCCAACGAGGCATCCGGAGAGGCAGATCAGTCCTTCGCGGAAGGCATGGAGGTCGTCGCGGTCGGTGCGCGGTTTGTAGTACTGGCCGTCGAGGTGGGCGCGGGAGACGAGTTTGACGAGGTTCGAGTAGCCGGTTTCGTTGGCGGCGAGCAGCGTGAGGTGATTCGAATGGCGGCGGCCCTGGATCTCTTTGCGGAGCGACTTGGCGGCCGGGGCCACGTAAACCTCGCAGCCGATGATCGGCTTCACTCCGGCCTTTTTGGCGGCGAGGTAGAACTCGACGGCTCCGAAGAGGTTGCCGTGGTCAGTCATCGCGACCGCGGGCATGCCCAGTTCCCGGGCCCGCCGGGCCGCCTCGGACGCCCGGACCATGCCGTCCAGCAGCGAGTACTCCGTGTGCAGGTGCAGGTGAACAAAAGAATCAGCCATCAGCCGTAAAGGGTAGGCGGGTGGTCCGGCCCGGCAAGCTGCGGCGCGGTAAGACCATGGGATATGGCATGATGTGGTCCCTTGACCGGTATGACGTC
The DNA here is from genome assembly GCA_023253495.1 of Verrucomicrobiales bacterium. Classification (GTDB taxonomy): domain Bacteria; phylum Verrucomicrobiota; class Verrucomicrobiia; order Verrucomicrobiales; family V1-33; genus CAJBME01. Next base: position 9,210 of record JALRGF010000625.1, on the reverse strand, counting down.
CCGACAGGCCGTCCCGGGCCTTGTGCGCGGCAACAATAATGGCACCGGCTCCTAGCGGCCACGCCGCAGGCGTCCCGGACTGAGCGCGAGGACCGGCTGGTGGATGAACTGACGTGCGGGCATTTCCGGCAGCAGCCGGCTGGCGGCGGCCGGGGCGCGCCGGGCGAGTTCGGCGGTGGCGGCCGCCTGAAGGGCGACCCAGCGCGGCCACGGGTGGCGGGGAGCGTGATGGATGTGGCGGAGCAGGCTGATCCATTCGGCGAAAGCGCGCTCGAGGTCGCCGTCGCCGACGGCCTCGCCGGTCCAGCGGCGCCGGGCCTCATGCGGGTGGCGAAGCAGGTCGGCGACCACCTCGGCGGCGCCGTGACCGTAGCCCGGCGGCAGGCCGAGCGAGAGATAGCCATCGACGTCGTGCACCCCGTAGGCATGGCGGCAGGCGAGAGCGAGCGGGTCCGCCGCGCCGCTGGCGGACTCGGCGAAGCGCGGGCCGGCGCGCAGGTTGGCGAGCAGGAGGAGGAGTTCGTCGACGGGCAGCGATTCCTGTTCCAGGCCGGCGGCCACAGCCAGGCCCTCGCCCTGGTGGAAAAAGCTGACGATGACCCCGCGGCGGGTCGGCTCGGCGCCGGCGGTGATCAGGCCGAGCTGGAGCCAGGTGGTGGCGAGGTGGCGGGTGGTGGTGGAGGGGGGTGCGGGACGCGGGCCGTCCGCCGCGGGTCGGGCGGGGGCGGCACCCGTCACCCCCGGAGCTTCCCCCTCGCGTTCCTCCACCCCGGCCAGGAGCACTCCGTGGCGATCGAGATACAGCGGCGCCCGGGCATGGGTGAAATCAAGCGCCACCACCAGCAGGTCCCCGCGGAGAAACACCCCGCAGGGATCGCCGCCCTGAAAATGCGGACGCAGGCGGTCGAGCAAGGTGCCGGACAATTCGTCCTGACTGACAATCGCGTCGCGGGCCGACCCGAGCCACGCGCGCACCTGCCGGGTGAGAGCGAATTGCCGGCGGCCTTCCGCGCGCGGGCCGAGGGCGAGTTCGCGGCCGTAGCGCGGGCCGGGGCCCGCGGAGCCCTCTCCGGACGGCCTCTCCCCTTCGGCCGCCGCCTCCGGCAGCCGGCAGACGCGCCCGACCGTGGCCAGCGAGCGGACGAATTCCGGACAGGCCAGCGCCGGGAGCAGGCGGTCGGCGCGCCGGACGGACGCGGAGCCGAGCGGTCCCTCGGCGACGCGGGCGAGATCGAGCGGTTCCCATTCGCCCCGGGAGTTGCGCACTTCACGATGGCGCGGTTTCAGACCGAACCACGAGTGGCCGCCACCTGCATCAGCGGGGGCGGCGCCGGTGGCCGCGAGGTCGGCCAGGCCGAGGTCATCGTGGGTTTCGGAAAAAAGCGAGCGGTGCAGTGATTCGGCGGCGGTTACCGGTGACTCACCCCGTGTGGCAGCATGATGCATGACGCGCAGGAGCGGCGGCCAATCGAGATCGCGGCCGCGTTGGAGCCGGAGCGGGGCGGCGTCGGCGAGGCGCGGGCTGGTCCGTGTGGTGATCAGGTGGCCGACGGTGTCCAGACCGCGGCGCCCGGCGCGACCGAACATCTGGAGCAGCTCGTCGCGGCGCAGTTCGCGTTCCTCGCGGCCGTCGAAAAACCGGGTTTCCGCCACCAGCACGCTGCGCACGGAAAAATTGATACCGGCGGCCAGGCCGGTGGTGGCCACGATGACGCGCAATTTGCCGGCTTTGGCCAGCGGCTCGACCACGCCGGCGCGTGCCTGATAGCCCAGTCCGCTGTGGTGCCAGGCAACGCGTTTCTCGATGATGGCCGCGAGATCGCGACCGCAGGCGTGCCGCTGTTTCTCGGTCAGGCCGACCGGGTCGTCATCGGGCAGCGCCGCCGCAATCTGCCGCGCCAGCTTTTCCGCCTGCGCGCGCCTCGGGGCGAAAATCAGAAATGGCCCGAGATCGGCCAGCAGCACCTCGACCGCCAACCGTGGCCAGAAGCCGCTGACCGACGGCGGCGCCTTGGCCGGCAGCGCGTCCGCGGGCATCTCGTCGAGCGGCACCGGACGCACCCGGGTCGACACCAGTTCGCACCGTCGCCCGAGCCGCCGCAGCCAGTCGCGCACCTCCGCCGCATTGGCCACGCTGCCGCTCAGGAGCAGCAGCTGCGTCGACGCCGGCGCCACCGCCAGCGCCAGCTCGTAACTCAGTCCGCGCACCGGGTCGGCCAGCATCTGGTATTCGTCGACGACGAGGAGCGCCGGACCGCGACCGGCCAGCAACGATTCGCGCTGGGTTTCGAGGGTGGCGACGACCACCGGGGCATCGAGGTCCTCGGCGATTTCGCCGGTGGCGATGCCGACGCGCCACTGGCGCCGTTGCCATTCGCCCCGCTTGTCATTGGCCAGGGCCCGGGTCGGCACGGTGTAAACCGCCTGACCGCGAAGCGCGCGCGACTCGATCAGGCTTTCAAAGACGAATGTCTTGCCGGCGCCGGTCGGGGCATCGACGATGACATCGACGCCGGCCCGCAGGTGCCGCACGGCTTCCTGCTGCCAGAGGTCCGGGAGCTGGAGCGGGTTGATCGTGGACGGCGGCATGGGCCGTAAAACGGGCGGGGCGGCCGGAAGCACCGCCCTGGGCGCTTGATTGCCTTTGACGCGGCTTAGCGGCCGGGAGCCGACTGGGCGGTGCGCGGGGGGCCGGTCAGGCCGATGAGGTCGGCGAGGATGCGCAGGCCTTCGAGTTTTACCGGCTCGAGGTTGTAGGGGAATTTCACTTTGTCGTCGGCCAGCTCCACCTCGTCCTCATCTTTGGCCAGACGCATGCCGGTCGTCTGCTCATCGGTGAAATCCGATTCCAGCTTGAGGGCGGGTTCATTCACGGTGTCGAGAGTGAGCCGGTAAATTTTGTATTCATTGGCCTGGGCGTCGCCGAGGGCAGCCACCCGCTGTTTGCGTTCGGCGATGCGCGATTTCCGGCGCTCCTTGTTTGCGGCGATCTCCGAAGTGCGCGACTGAAGGTTGAGCGACAGAGTGTTGCGTTCGATCTGGTCGCGCAGACGGGCGGCATCATCCAGAATGTACCGGAATTCCACCTGTTTCTGCACCCGCTCCTGCGAGCGGGTGCGCAGGTCGTCCAACGGCAGCGGGGCCTGATCGGCCAAGGCGTACCGTAGCGGCTTGATCACGTCGTACGGCAGCGGATTCTCCAGCTGGTCCTCACCGATTTCGTAGGCGTCGACGCGCTGCGGCAGGACGATGTCCGAGCGCACACCTTTGAACTGGGTCGAGCCGCCGGCGATGCGGTAGAATTTCTGAATGGTGATCTTCAGGGATCCGGCGCGGCTGCTGTCACTGAAAATCGGCATGACGCGTTTCATGTCGATGATCGTCTGCACGGTGCCCTTGCCGAAGGTCGATTCGTCGCCCACGACCACCCCGCGGCCGTAGTCCTGGATGGCGGCCGCCAGAATTTCGCTGGCCGAAGCGCTGGTTTTGTCGGTCATCACCACCAGCGGTCCGTTGTAGAGGGGGTCGGCATTGCGGCTGGGCCGCAGATCCGGTTGTTCGCGCCGCCAGTCGACCGCCTGCACCACCGGGCCGCGCTTGATGAACAGGCCGGTGAGGGAGATGGCCTCCTCCAGCGAGCCGCCGCCATTGCCGCGGAGGTCGAGGACGAGACCATTGATGTTCTCCTTCATGAGGCGCTCAAGCAGGCGGCGCACATCCTTGGTGCACCCGGACTCGTGCGTGTCCATGTCCGCATAAAAGGCGGGCAGCGAAATCCAGCCGAGGCGCAGCGGCTGGCCGTCCCTCGTCGTTTCCATCAGGTTGGCGGTCGCCACCTTGTCCTTCAGGTCGACCTTTGCGCGGATGATCGAAATTTCCTTTTCCACCGTCGGGTCGCTGAACGGAATGATCTTCAGTCGCACCACGCTGCCTTCCTCGCCGCGGATCTGATCGACGATTTTCTGAAGCTTCAGGGCGCGCACGTCCTCCATGGCTCCGTCCTTGCCTTGACCCACCGCGATGATTTTGTCGCGTTCCTTGAGCAGGCCGGATTTGTCCGCCGGTCCGCCGACGACGATCCCCTGGATTTCCACGGCATCCTCCTTTTTGCTGAGCAGAGCGCCGATGCCGACCAGCGAATTCTTCATGCCCACCTGGAAATTTTCGTTGTCGGACGGGCTCATGTATTCCGAGTGCGGGTCGTAGGCCGCGGCCAGCGAGGAGAGGAAGAAATTGACCACGTCCTCCTTGTCATTTTCGTCAAGCCCCTTGAGGAACCGTTCCCAGAATGCGGCGGTTTTCTCCTCCGGTGATTCCTGGGATTTGTTCTCGGCTTTGGAATTTTTTTCAGCGGCCTGCTGGCGCTCCTCCGGCGTCATTTCGGCTTCTTTTTCCGCCTCGCGTTCGGCCTTCAGCTGGCGGCTGAGCCGTTCGGCGAGCACCTGATTTTTGAGGATCCCGGTCCAGAGCACATCGGCTTCGGCCTCGGTGCGGGGCCACGGGAGTTCCTTGCGGGTGATGTTGACGGTATCGTCGCCGTCGAAGGTGAACGTCTCGGATTTGAGGACCTGCTGGATTTTGGCCACGCGCTCCTGCGCGCGTTTCTTGAACAGGTCGTAGATGACATGGGCGGCGGAAATGTCCCCGTTGACGAGGATCATGTCGTCAAGCTGCGTCTCATAGTCCTGACGGAACGTGTCCACATCCGACTGGAGGAAAAACCGGTGATCGAAGTCGAGCAGGTCAAGGAAATGCCCGAGCATGCGTTTCGAGTAGGCGTCGTCGAAGTCGTGCCGCGAATAATGCTGATTCTGCATCGCGTGGGCCACGGCCATGGCCACTTCCCCGTAATCGGTGGCGGCGCGGACCGGCCTGACCGGGCCATGGAGCGCGAGGGCGGCCACACCGAGGGCGAGGAGTCGCCGGGATCGCGACGGGGTGAGGATGGACAGAGTCATGAGTGCAGGGGCTCCTGGGGACAATCAAAAGGCGGCTCACGCAGCCGGATTCGTCCGGAAATTCCGCAGGACCGGCGGGAAGTCCATGATTATTGCGGGCGGCGCGGCGTCCTTCGGGGCGGCCCCGATGCGGGACGCCGGGGGTTGGGGGCGCGGTGCCGGTCCGAACGTGGCGGGGAGCGGGAATCGCCCGTGACGGCTGCCGGATTCCGGATTGGGTGGACGCCATGCCTGTGAGCGAAACCGAAGCCTCCCTGCTGGCGGAACTGGCGGTGTTGCCGGACCCGCAGGAGCGGCTGGCACACCTGATCCAGCGGGCCGGGCGGCGCCCTCCCCTGCCGCCGGACGAACGCACCGACGCCGCGCTGGTCCCCGGTTGTGTGTCGCGCGTCTGGCTGACCGCCTCGCGGGAAAACGGCCGGTGCCACTTCCGGGTGGCGGCCGATTCTCCGATGGTGTTCGGGCTGATGGCGCTGCTGTGTGATGTGTACGAAGGTGCCCCGCCCGGGGAGGTGGCGGCCTTTGAGACCTCGGTCTTCGCGGATTCCGGGCTGGAGCGCCACCTCTCTCCGACGCGCCGGCAGGGGCTGGCTCATTCCCGGGCGCGGCTGCGGCAGCTGGCCGCCGGACTGGCGGACGAACACGCCTGACCCAACCATGCTCTGCGACGCGCACAACCACCTGCAGGATGAATGGCTGGACCCGCATCGCGAGGCCATTGTGGCGGAGCTGCGCGCGGTCGGGGTCGGGGCCGCGGTCGTCAACGGCACGGAGGAGGCCGACTGGCAGGCGGTGGCGGCACTGGCGGACGCCCATCGGTGGGTGATACCGAGTTACGGCCTGCACCCGTGGCGGGTGGCCGGCCGCACCCCGGAATGGAGGAACCGGTTGATCGCGTGCCTCGATCGCGAAACCGCGGCCGGTCGCCCTCACGGCATCGGGGAGATCGGCCTCGACCGGTGGAAAAAGCCATATGATTTTGCCGACCAGCAGGCGGTTTTTCTGGCCCAGCTGGCGGTGGCGGCCGAGCGGAACCTGCCGGCGAGCATTCATTGCCTGGAGGCCTGGGGGGCGCTTGAGGAGTTGCTGCACCGCCATCCGGTGCCGGCCCGCGGGTTTCTGCTGCACGCTTATGGCGGGCCCCTGGAACTCGTCGAACGTTTCGCGGCCCGGGGCGCCTATTTCAGTTTCAACGGGTATTTCCTGCACGAGCGCAAGGCGGCGCGGCGCGAGGTCTTCCGGCAGGTGCCGGCCGGGCGGTTGCTCATCGAGACCGACGCGCCGGCCATGCCGCCACCGGCCGCCCTCACCCGGTACTCGCTGCCGCCGGCCCCCGACGGCACCGCACTCCATCATCCGGCCAGTCTGGCCGACGTGTATCCGGAGCTGGCCGCGCGGCGCGGCATCGGGGAGGACGCCCTGGTCCGGCTGGTGGCGGAAAATTTCCAGCGCCTCTTCGGCGCTGACCCGCTGCGCGGAAATCAGTTGCCAGCAGGCGGACTTCCATGGAACCGATGCCCATCATGATTGTCGCCCCCAAAATCCGCGGGTTCATCTGCACCACCGCCCACCCCGATGGCTGCGCCCGCCACGTCGCCGAACAGATCGCCGTCGTTCAGAAACGCGGCCCGATCGCTCATGGCCCCCGCAAGGTGCTGGTCATCGGCGCTTCCACCGGCTACGGCCTGGCCTCGCGGATTGCCGCCGCGTTCGGTTCCGGCGCCGCCACCATCGGCGTGTTCTTCGAACGCCCCGGCGAACCGGGACGCACCGCGACCGCCGGCTGGTACAATACGGCCGCCTTCGAGCGCGAGGCGGCCGCCGCCGGGCTGTACGCCCGATCGTTCAACGGCGACGCCTTCTCCGACGCCCTCAAGGCCGAAGTCATCGCCGCCATCAAGGCGGACCTCGGACAGGTCGACTGCATCATCTACAGCCTCGCCTCCCCGCGCCGCACCCACCCGCGCACCGGCGAGGTCTGCAAATCCGTGCTCAAGCCGATCGGCGAAACGTACACCAACAAAAACCTGAACACCGGCACCGGCGTGGTCAACGAGGTCTCGATCGAACCCGCCGAGGGTGACGACGTCGCCCAGACGGTCGCCGTCATGGGCGGGGAGGACTGGGAAATGTGGATTGACGCCCTGCAGGCGGCGGGCGCGCTCGCCCCCGGCGTGCAGACGGTCGCCTATTCGTACATCGGCCCCTCACTCACCTGGCCGATCTACAAAAATGGCACCATCGGAAAAGCCAAGGAAGACGTGGAGCGCGCGCAGCGTGCCCTCGACACCCGGCTCGCCCCGCTCGGCGGCAAGGCGTGGGTCTCGGTCAACAAGGCGCTGGTCACCCAGGCCAGCTCGGCCATCCCGGTCGTCCCATTGTACATCTCACTGCTGTACAAAACCATGAAAGCCCAGGGCACCCACGAGGATTGCATCGAACAGATGGACCGCCTCTTCCGCGACCGCCTCGCCAGCGGAAAGCCCCAGCCGGATGAGGCCGGGCGCATCCGGCTCGACGACTGGGAAATGGCGCCCGCCGTGCAGGAGCCGGTGGCCCGGAACTGGCAGGCCGTGACCACGGAAAACCTCGCCGAGCTCGGCGATTTCGAGGGGTATCAGGCGAGCTTCCTCCGGCTCTTCGGCTTCGGGCTGGCCGGCGTCGATTATGCCGCCGAAACCGACCCGGAAGTTCCGATCCCGTCGATCCGCGCCGCGGCTTCCGGGGGCTGAGCGGTGATACGGCCGCCGCGCCCCCGGTCCGGACCGACGGACGCGCCTTCTCAGAGCGACCGCCCCTCTTCAGAGCGTCTTCAGGTACTCGATGAGTTCCGCGCGCTCCGCCGCGTCCAGATCGTCCCCGAATTCGTGGCCGCCATTCCCGTAGCCCGGCTGCGTCGTGTCATAGGTCACGCGGTCACCCGGCTCGACAGCGGCGCGGGTTTCGTATTTCCACCCGCCTTTTTTTTCATCGTAGGCGCTGTTGGTGAAATCGCGCTGCCAGAGTGACGGCCGCTGCCCGCTGTCGAGCAGGTCCTCGAGCGTGGGCACGGAGCCGTTGTGCAGGTACGGGGCGGTGGCCCAGATGCCGTCGAGCGGCGGTGCGACGTAGCCGTCGGTCGGTTCCAGGCGGCCGGCGTGCGGTGCCTGGCCGTACCAGCTGCGGTTGTACCACGTGTGGTACTCGGGGCGGGACGCGTACGACCGGGCCAGCAGCGGATCGGTGCCGATTGTTTCCAGCGCAACGAGCAGGTTCGGGTATGTCTCGCGCTCGCTGTAGGTCCCGTGGCATTTCGCACAGCGTTTTTCAAAGGTGACGCGGCCGCGGGCGGCGAGGCCGGCGTCGATCGGGTGCGGGTACGGTGGCGGTTCGAGCGTGCGGATCCAGGCCATGACGTCGGGAAAACGCGTGTCGATCCGCGCCGCCTCCGCGCTGTCCCGGAGCGTGAGCATGCCGGAGGCGGACGAAAGGCGCGCAAAGTCACCGCGGCCAAGGCCGATGTAGTACAACGCGTTTTTCTTCTTCATCAGCCACCACGCCGGCACGTCGGTGGGCACGGTTTCGACCGGCACGTCAAACTGGTTTTTATCGAGCCAGCGCAGGTCCTCCGCGTTCCGGCGGGCGGCCAGCGCGGCAAAGATCTTGTCGGCCGGGTTGACGCCCCGGACCCGCGTCGTGATGAACGGCCCGATCGCCTGATGGGACTGCTGAATCGGCCGGTAGGCCTTCACTTCAGGTGATTCGGCTCCGAACTGCAGCAGGGTGGCGAGGCCGGCGGCCGCCACGGCCGACGCCTGGTGTGAGGTGTGGTCGTCGGAATTGTTCCCCAGTCCGACCACCAGCCGCCCGCTGATCGTTTCGGCATGGCAGGTCAGGCAGTTGGGCGCCGCCACCTCAACGCCTTCAGCCGTGCGCACGGCATTGAAGCGGTACAACAACCCCTGCGCCGATCCGGAACGGCCGAGATCAAGGTCGCTTGCGCCGGCCGCCTTCCGGAAAACCTCCAGCGGCACACCGCTGCTCACGTAATCGCCATAAACCAGATAGTCCCACCCCCGCGCCGCATCGCCGGGGCGCTGCGCCGAAGGCTCCAGAATCCGCGTACCCGGCGGCGGCACACTCCGCTGGGCCACCGCCGCGGGCGCCACTCCCAAACCGCCCAGCACCCCCAGCCCGGCCGCCGCAGTCGCGGCGACGGTCGCTCGACAGCGGCTCAGCAGGCCACTCACCATGGATGACGCTACCGCAGTGC
>JALRGF010000612.1 GCA_023253495.1 Verrucomicrobiales bacterium | reverse complement strand
CTTGGCCCGGCCGAGGCCCTTGCCTCGCTGCAGCTGCCGGACGGGTTTTCCGCCGAGCTGGTGGCCCACGAGCCGCAGGTGGTGGACCCGGTCGCCTTCGACTGGGGGCCGGACGGCCGGCTCTGGGTGGTGGAAATGAGTGATTACCCGACCGGGTTGGATGACCGGGGCACACCCGGCGGCCGGGTCAAGGTGCTCACCGATGCGGATGGCGACGGCCGGTTTGAAAAGACGACGCTCTTTGCGGACGCGCTGCCGTTTCCGACCGGTGTGCTCCCGTGGCGCGAGGGCGCTCTCATCGCCGCCGCCCCCGACATCATTTATGCCGCCGACACCGATGGTGACGGCGTGGCCGACTCGCGCGAAGTGCTCTTCACCGGCTTCGAACCCGGCAACCAGCAGCACCGGTTCAATGGTTTCGAATGGGGCCTCGACGGATGGATCTACGCCGCCAATGGCGACAGCGGCGGCACCGTGCGCTCGCTCAAATCCGGCACCACTCTGTCGATCAGCGGACGCGACGTGCGCTTCCGGCCGGACACCGGCGAAATCGAAACCGTCTCGGGCATGACCCAGTACGGCCTGCGCCGCGACGACTGGGGGACGTGGTACGGCAACAACAACCCGGTCTGGCTCTGGCAGGTCACGTTGCCGGAAAAGTATCTCCGCCGGAATCCGGACCTCGCCGTCACCCGCGTGCGCCGCGAACTGGCCCAGTACCCGGACTCCACCCGCGTCTTTCCCGTCAGCGCCGCCATGGAACGCCCGAACCAACCGTGGGCGCTCAATCACGTCACCAGCGCCTGCTCGCCCACCCCGTACCGCGACGACCTCTTCGGCTCCGCCTTCGCCGACACCGTGTTCATCGCCGAACCGGTCCACAACGTGGTCCACCGCGAAGTGCTGGTCCGCGAAGGCACCGGCTGGCAGAGCCGCCGCGCGCCGGGCGAGGAGTCCCGGGAATTCCTCGCCAGCACCGACAACTGGTTTCGCCCGGTCTTCCTGCGCACCGGGCCCGACGGCGCGCTCTGGATCGCCGATATGTACCGGATTGTGCTTGAGCATCCGGAATGGATCTCGCCGGAAATGCAGGCACGCCTCGACCTGCGCGCCGGGGCCGACGCCGGCCGGATCTACCGGGTTTTCCCGACCGGCCAGCCGCGCCGCCGCGCCGCCGCCCTCGCCGGCATGGACGCCGCCGCCCTCGCCGAAGCCATGAACTCCAGCAACGGCTGGCAACGCGACACCGCCCACCGGCTGCTGCTGTAAAAAAACGACCCTGCCGCCATCGCCCCGTTGCGCGCCCTGCTCACCCCGGCCCACCCGCCGCAAGTCCGCCTCCAGGCACTCGCCGCCCTCGGATCCCTGGGCGGCCTGGATGCAGACCGCCTGCGCACCGCCCTTGCCGACCCCAGTCCGTGGGTCCGCGCCGAGGCGCTGCGCCAGACCGAATCCCGCGCCGAAGCGTCCCTGTTTCCGGACATCGCCGCGCTCAGCAGCGACACCGATCCGGCGGTGCGCCAGCAGCTCGCGTTTTCGCTTGGTGCCTGGCCCGCCGAGCGCGCCGCCCCCGTGCTCGCCGCCCTCGCCGCCACCGACCTCGAGGACGTCCGCACCGCCGTGCTGTCGTCGCTGCCGCCCGAGAGCCCGCTTTTCCGCCGGCTCAACGACCCCGCGCACACCCCCGCCGCCGCCCCGCTGCCGGACCTGCCGCCCAGCTCGGCCGACCGCGCCTCCGTCATCGCCGCTTACCACGACCTCGCCAGCCACCCCGGCGATGCCGCCCGCGGACAGGTCCTCTTTGATTCGCTCTGTGCCGTCTGCCATCGGCTCCACGGCCGCGGTCACGCCGTCGGTCCGGACCTCGACATGACCGCCGCCAAACCTGCGGAATGGCTCGTCGCCGCCATCCTCGACCCTGCGCAGTCGGTGGAATCCCGCTACCGCGGATGGAACATCACCCGCACCGACGGCACTGCCGTCACCGGCATCATCGCCACCGAAACCGCCAACAACCTGGTCCTCCGCCTGCCCGGCGGCCTCGATCTGCCGGTCCTCCGCCGCGACATCAACACCATGGACGCCCTGCCCGGATCGCTCATGCCTGCCGGCTTCGAGGCCGCCCTGCCCCCGCCCGCCATGGCCGA
>JALRGF010000595.1 GCA_023253495.1 Verrucomicrobiales bacterium | reverse complement strand
GGTGATCATGAACAGCAGCAGCCCGAGCGCGAACAGTGCGGGCACGTGCATGACGGGATCGGCCTCGGCGAACTCGTTGGCGAGCGTCGAGGCGATCGAGTTGCCGGGCGCGAACTCGCTGGGATTGATGATGCCGACCTGCGGGACAAAAAGCGCGCCCCCGAGCGAGGCGATGACGGCGCTGAGCACAAAGACAAACAGTTTGTAATGGGCGGCGGCGTAGCCCGAGAAAAGGACGCGGGTCTCGCTGTCGCGGATGGCGCGCTGGACGAGGCCGAATCTGGTGGTGGTGAGCCACCGGCAGCCGAGGTAAACGAGGCAGAGGCTGACGGCGGAGAGGATGTAGAGGACGCGCTTGACCTCCGGACGGCGCAGATCCGCCCCCGCGACGAAACGGAAATCGGTGAACCCGTTGTTGCCGCCCATCAGCAGATCGTTGCGGAAAAACATCAGGGCGGCGCCGTAAGTCAGCGCCTGCGTGAGAATGGAAAAATACACCCCCTTGATGCGCGATCGGAAGGCCAGAAACCCGAAGAGATAGGCCACCCCACCCGGCACCACTACCACCATGAGCACGGCAAACGCGAAGGAATAAAACGGCTTCCAGAAGGAGGGCAGCCCGGTATGCCCGAGAAAAACCATGAAGTCAGGCAGCAGGTTCGGATTCTGTCCGCTGCGGGCGTAGACGCCGAGCTCTCCGATCAGCAGCATCAGATGCATGCCGATCATGTAACCGCCGAGGCTGAAGAAGAGCGCCTGACCGAGCGACAGCAGGCCGGTGTAACCCCAGAGCAGGTCGACCGAGATGGCCAGCAGGGCATAGCAGAGATACTTTCCCCAGGTGTTGAGGGTGAAGTCACTCACGGTGCCGGTGACGTTGAGGACCGGCAGCATTACGCAGAGCGCGAGCGCGGCAACAAGAGAGCCGGCGAGTTCGCGTCTGGAGAGCGGCGGAGACATCAGTTTTCGAGGCTGCGGCTGCGGGTGACAAAGAGGCCGGAGGGTTTCCACTGCAGGAAAAGGATGATGGCACCGAGCACGAGGATTTTGCCGAGCACGGGGTTGCCGATAATCTGCTGGAGCGACTGGTTGAGCATGCCGATCCCGAGCGCACTGATGACGGTGCCGAAGATGTTGCCCACTCCGCCGACGACCACGGTCATGAAGGCGTCGACGATGTAATCCTGCCCGAGACCGGGACCGACATTGCCGATCTGCGAGAGGAACGCACCGGCAAGACCGGCCAGACCGGAGCCGAAACCGAAGGTCAGGCTGTTGACCCGTTCCGTCCGCACCCCCATGCAGGCGGCCATTTCGCGGTTCTGCATGACCGCGCGGATGAGGAGCCCGAGCGGGGTCCGGTTCAGCGCCGTCCAGGTCAGCAGGATGATCAGGGCGGCAAAGGCGATGACAAAAAGCCGGTTCCAGCCGAAAACGACGTCGTGGACGGTCCAGTTTCCCGAGAGCCAGAGCGGGCTGTCGACCTGCACGTTGTTCGCCCCGAAGGTGAGCCGGAAAAGCTGCTGCAGGACCAGCGACACGCCCCAGGTGGCCAGCAGTGATTCCAGCGGCCGTTTGTAGAGAAAACGGATCACCGATCGCTCAAGAGCGATGCCGACCAGGGCGGCCACCACGAAGCTCAGCGGCAGGGCGGCGGCAAAATAGAGCTGGTAGACGCTGCCCTCGGCTCCCAGGCCGGGAAGGCGGATGGTGAAACCGAAAGGCGACAGCTGCAGGCCCGGGCCGAAAAGGTTCTGCACGATGTAGGTTGTGTAAGCCCCGACCACGATCAGCTCGCCATGAGCCATGTTGATCACTCCCATCAGGCCGAAGGTGATGGCGAGGCCGATGGAGGCCACCAGGAGAACCGAGCCGGCGGACAGGCCGCGAAACACGGTACCGGCCGCGTTGACCCGCTTCACATGTACCGCGATGGCGGCGAGGGCGCCGGTGGCCGCCCGGGCCACCTCCTGCTCGCCGTTTGCGGACGCCTCCTGCAGGAGCGACTTCAGGGCGTCCTGGGCCGCGATGGAGCCGAGGCGGCCGAGGGTGGAGCAGCCGTCCACGCGGTCGGCCGCGCTCTCGCTGCGGAGCTGCACCAGCGCCAACGCCTCGTCAAGCGCACGGGCGACGTGGCGGTCGGACTCCGTCGTGCGGGCGCGCTGCAGAGTTGGCCGCTTCCCGGGGTCCTGGGTCAGGCCGATGTCCTGGGCGGCCTGGCGCCGGCGGCGCGGATCAGGATCGGTGAGGGCCGCCATGTCGGCGACGTCCTTCATGGCGCGGCGCAGGTTCGAGTCGGTTTCCGCCAGCTCGAGCTCGGAAGGCGTCAGCCGCAGCGGCTGGCCGGAGGGGTCGGTGAGCGGGGAATGATCCTCGATGCGCATCGCGCCCTGCCGGCCGTCCGCATCGGTGTCAGCGCTCAGCGCGACGGGAATTCTTCCGCCGTCCGGAGTCTCGAAAACATAAAGCCCGCCTTCCTTCCAGCGGGACAGCAGATCCAGAGCCAGCGGACCCGGCCGGTCGGAAAGACCACGCACCAGTGCGGCCTGCTCGTCGGTGTCGAGGGTGACGATGGCCTGGGCGACGGTGGCCCGGATGGCCCGCTCGTCGGGAGCCGGCGGTGCGGCCGCGAGGATGGTCGCCGCCGCCCCGAGGGCCGCCAGTATCAGCAGCACCGGCCGCGGCCGTCGCCATGGTGTTATGGAGAGAAATTCGAGCATCTGGAGTCCTGAGGTCGGAGATGGCCCTGTGGGAGCGCGCGGGCGGCCAAGGGCAATCCCGGTGCTGGTGCGTTGGCACCCGCTGCCGGCCATGGACCGGCCTGCGAGGCGTCAAAGGAGCGGAAGACTCCCCGTGGCCAGGGGAGGAAACCCACGGCCACGGGGCGACCGGCGCGCTCACCAAGCCACCGGTGGCATTCCGAAGGGGCTATTTCTTCGCCTTGGCCGGCGCCTTCGCCGGGGCCTTCGCCTTGAAGGTCCCTTTGAGGAAAGGCTCGCCGTACACCTGCTTGAACTCCTTGAGAATCTTGAACTGCCCGTCGGCGCGGGTTTCACCGATATAGACGTTTTTGGTGACATGGTGATTTTTCTGGGAAACCACCTTGCCGCCCGGGCCGATGAACTCGATACCGCCCTCGAGCGCCGCCACCACCCCGGGCACATCAAAGGAGCCCGCCTTTTCCACGGCTTTTTTCCAGAGGTACACGCCATTGTAACTCAAAACCATCGGGGAGCAGGTCACCCGACCCTCCTTGACAATTCCGGGCACCTCAGTCGTCTGCACCCACTTGAAGAAGGCATCGGTGAACTTCTTGTTCTCCGGTGACTTGATCGACTGGAAATACGTCCAGCAACCGAGCTGTCCGACAAGCTGCTTCGCCGGCAGTCCGCGGAACTCGTCCTCGGAAATCGAGAAGCTGACCACCGGACAGGTTTCCGACGTCAGGCCGGCCGCCGCGTATTCCTTGAAGAACGGGACGTTGGTGTCCCCGTTGAGCGTGTTGATCACGCAGGCTTTGCCGCCGGCGGTGAATTGTTTGATTTCGGCGATGATCTGCTGGTAATCGGTGTGGCCGAAAGGCGTGTATTTTCCGGCGGAAATGATCTTGCCGGCATCATCCTTTTTGAATCCGCCCCCGATGTTCTCCAGCGGAACCCCCTTGCTGAGCAGGTACTCGAGCAGCACCAGATTGGTCGTCTGCGGATAGACGTAGTCGGACCCGATGAGATAGAATTTCTTCTTTCCCTGGGCCAGCATGTAGTCGACCGCCGGCGTGGCCTGCTGATTGACCGCCTCGGCGGTGTAGATGATATTCGGCGACATTTCCTCGCCCTCGTACTGCACGGGGTAAAAGAGCAGCCCGCCCTTCTCCTCGAAGACCGGCAGCACCGATTTGCGGCTGACCGATGTCCAGCAGCCGAAAGTCACCGCCACCTTGTCCTGTTCCAGCAGCTGCTTCGCTTTTTCGGCAAAGAGCGGCCAGTTGGAGGCTCCGTCGACGACCACCGGCTCGATCATCTTGCCCATCACACCGCCGGCCTTGTTGATTTCGTCGAAGGTGAAAAGCAGCACGTCTCGGAGGGAAGTCTCGCTGATGGCCATGGTGCCGCTCAGCGAATGAAGAACACCGACTTTCACCGTTTCCTGGGCGGTGGCGGACGGTGCGGCCGCCACGGCGGCGGCGGTCAACAGACAGGAAAAATAGCGTCGTTTCATGATGGAAATAAGGGTGCGCAGGACCGGTCCCTCCTCCCGGCAGGGGAAAAGGGCGACACCGGCGCGGGGCGCGCATGGTGGAACCTAGAAGCTGACGACCACACCGGCCGAACCGGTGACAAAATCGGAATCCGGGTTGCCCGGGATGACATCGTCGTGGGTGTGATAATAAGTCACGCCCAGCGCGAGCGCGACGTGATCGACGATGGGAACCGTCGCCCCAACCCCGGCCGAAACGTAGGCGAAACCGCCCTCGCCTCCGTGAAAGTTGTCGGTGTCGAAGGACACGGTGACCGGAAACGACAGCGAGACCGGGCCCAGCGTGGTGCCTGGTGCGAAGCCGATCTGGGACACCAGGCCGGTGTCGAACGGAAGGCCGTCGTCAACC
>JALRGF010000546.1 GCA_023253495.1 Verrucomicrobiales bacterium | reverse complement strand
GGCGGCGCCCTGCTTCGACCGCAGCGCGCACATCCGCGGCGGCATGCCCAAGGACCTGCCCGAAGGCTATGACCGCCCCCGCGCCGGACGCCCCGACCCGTGGAACCCGAGCGATCCGCGCTTCGGCGGCTACTGGGAAGGCGGAACCCACTGGACCGAAGTCACCGGCGACGACGCCGTCGGATTTCTCGGGGAAGCCGCGGCCTCCGAAAAACCCTTTTTCCTTCACGTGGCGTTCAACGCGCCGCACGACCCGCGCCAGTCGCCCCGGGAATATGTCGACCGCTACCCGCTCGAGCGCGTCCGGGTGCCGGAAAATTTTCTTCCTGAATATCCATACAAAGACGCCATCGGCTGCGGCCCGGACCTGCGCGATGAACGACTCGCCCCCTTTCCGCGCGACCGCCATGCCGTGCAGGTCCACCGGCAGGAGTATTATGCGATCATTTCGCACATGGACACCCAGATCGGGCGCATCCTGGATGCCCTTGAGCACACGGGCGAGGCCGACAACACCTGGGTGATCTTCACTTCGGACCACGGGCTCGCCATTGGGAGTCACGGGCTCTTCGGAAAACAGAACCTGTATGATCACAGCCTGCGCGTTCCCTTCGTCATCAGCGGGCCCGGGGTCACGCCCGGAAAGCGGATCGATTCGCCCATCTACCTGCAGAGCGCCATGGCCACCGCGCTGGACCTTGCCGGCGCCGACCGCGAGGGCATCGAGTTTGCCAGCGTGCGTCCGCTGCTGGATGGTCGTGACCATGGCCTTGAGGCCGTTTACGGCGCGTACCTCGACCGCCAGCGGGCGGTCATCGAAGGCGGCTGGAAATTGATCCTGTATCCGGAAGCCAAAGTCACCAGACTCTACCACCTCGCCGAAGACCCGCAGGAACTCCGAGACCACGCCGGCGACCCGGCCCGGCGTGACCGGAAACGGGTGCTTTTCGCCACCCTGCGCCGGTTGCAGCGTGAGTTCACGGACCCGCTTGATCTGGAGGCCGTGTTTCCGGAGCTGAGATGACCCGGAGGCCCGATAGCGGTGTTTCCCACGCGCGGGATGGGGGGGCCGAATACAAAAAAAACCGCTGCCGGCGAACCGGCAGCGGCTGAAGACACCCGGCCCGGGCCAGTCCCGGGCCGTCCTGCGGGTCCGGTCCCGCTTAGATCTTGTCCGCGCTGTACTCCCAGCCTTCGCGGTAGGTGCGCTTGATGAATTTTTTGGCTTCGGGCATGCCGACGACCTCAAGCTTGTTGGGATCGAACTCGATGGTCTTGCCGGCGCTGATGGCGAGGTTGCCGAGCAGGCACAGGTAGGTCAGCGGCACCGAGTACTCAAAGCTGCTCGGGCAGGGCAGGCCGTTCTTGATGGCGTGGGTCCATTCCGCCTGCGGGTTGCCCGGGTGGGTGCTGCGCTCCAGCGTCTTTTTCGGACCCTTGGCGATCCAGTCCTTGTGGCTGGTCTCGGGGATGAGGCGGGGCGACTGGCAGTAGTCGCTCTGGTCATAGATCGCCCCCTTGTCACCGATGACAAAGAACCCGCCGTCGGACAGATTGCGGCTTTCCTCGAGCTGCGGCGGTTTGGCCGGCTTGCGACCGCCGTCGTACCACGTGAGCACGACGTCCGGGAAGTGCACCTTGATGGTGCTGGCCTTCGGCCAATGGGTCTCGCCGGCTTCCTCGGCGTCGACCTCGACCTTGATGATGTCCTTCATGATCGATTTGTGGAGGTCGAGCGCCCAGAACGGTCCGTCGAGCAGGTGGCACCCCATGTCCCCCATGGCGCCCGCGCCGTAGAGGGTGTGGCCGCGCCAGGCGAACGGATGCAGACCGTCGGTGTAGCCGACCAGCGGGTTGCCGGCCTGCCACGCTTCCCAGTCGAGGGTGTCCGGAGTCGCCTTGCCAGTTTCAAATTTCGCGCCGTTCCCCTGCGGCCAGATCGGCCGGTTGGTCCAGACGTGGATTTCCTTGATGGTGCCGATGGCGCCCTGCTGGATCCATTCCTTGCACAGGCGCATGCCTTCGCCGGTGTGGCCCTGATTGCCCATGCCGGTCACGACCTTTTTCTTGGCGGCGGCCAGACCGAGCTGCTGGGCTTCCCAGAGGGTGTTGGTCAGCGGCTTCTGCACGCACACGTGTTTGTCCAGCCCCATCGCGTGCATGGCGGCCGGATAGTGCGCGTGGTCGGCGGTCGACACCGTGCAGGCGTCAATCTCTTTGACCGTATCGAGCATCTTGCGGAAATCCGTAAAACCCTTGTCGGCCGGGAGATTGTATTTCTTGAGCGCTGCGGCGAGCCGGGTGCGGTCGGTGTCGCAGATGGCGACGACGGTATTGCCCTCGGCCGCGGCGGCGAGGTCGCTTTCGCCCTTGCCTCCCCCGCCGCCGATGCCGGCGAGGCCGAGCTTGCTGTTGGGGTTGGCCGAGCGGGTGATGGCGGGGAAGCCGAGGCCGGCGGCGGTGCCGGCGGCGCTGACGGTGCGGAGGAAGCTGCGACGGGATGTGGGTCTCATGGGTTCGGGGATGGTGGTGATCGAGTGGGGTGGATACGGTTGGATGGGAGCACTCCGGAACCGGCCCGGCATCTGGCGAAGCCACACGCCGACCGAGCGGAAGCGTGGCACACGCCTTTCCGCGGTCAAATCACACGCTCGGGGAATTTCAGGGGGCCCGCGCCTCGCGGAAAACCCGCTGCAATTCGCCCTGTGCCATCTCCCACAGATCGTTGTGACCCACGCCCTCCGCCTCCCTCAACCGAACCGCCGCCGGCGCCAGGGCCGCCAGCTCCCGCGCCATCCGGATCGGGACAATCGCGTCATCCACCCCATGCACGATCCACACCCGCCCGCCGCGGGCGGCCACCGCGGACAACGATCGGCGGTTGTCGAACCGGTGGAGATTGAGATGGCAGAGCGGCCACCCGACCGTCCGTCGCCCGACTTCGGTCAGCGTGGTGAAGGGCGAGAGGAGAACGACCCGCTGCAGCCCCAGCGATTCCGCCGCGGTCAGGGCGGCGGCGGCGCCCAACGATTGGCCCACCGCGCCGAGACGCCCGGTCACAGCCTGCTTGCTGACCCCGAGGTGGGCGGCCAGCGCCTGCACCGCGCCGGTGACATTCGCCGCGATTCGCGCCGGGTTCGGTTTTCCGGCATTGCCACCGTAACCGGGGTAATCGATCAGCAACCAGCCGGCTCCGGAATCCCAGTGCCACGTCTCATCCGCCACTTCCAGCGCCAGCATGGCATTGCCCGGACAAAACAACCAGAGCCGCCCGCCCGGATCCGGGCCCGGCAGGAAAAACGCGCGCTGCCGGCCGTGGTCGGTATCGTAAGCGAGCACCACCCCGCCTCCGGCCACAAAGGCCTCTGACTCCGCAGACCCGTACTTCCTCGGGAAATAAATCAGGCGCGACTGGCCCACAAGCAGCATCACCGACACCACCACCGCGACCAGGAGCGGCGTGCGGACGACTCGGAGAAGCAGGCGGATGAATACCATATGGCAAAACAAGCCGGTCCTCAGCCGGACTTGACGGTCCATCTTCCGCGGTTTTACGGTCCCTGCCAGAGGCAATTACTCACGGGAGGCACTCCGTCCGTGGCCCCCGCCCCCGCTTGCGAAGGATCATTCCCGGCGGCAGGATACCCCATGTTTGACCAATTGAGCGACCGCCTTGAAGGCGCGATCAAAAAGCTCCGCGGCCTCGGCAAAATCACCGAGGCCAATGTGGCCGACGCCGTGCGCGACGTGCGGCTCGCCCTGCTCGAGGCGGACGTGGAGCTGAGCGTGACCAAGGCCTTTGTCGAGGCGGTCAAGATCCGCGCCATGGGCGACGAGGTGCTCAAATCCGTTTCGCCCGGCCAGCAGATCATCAAGATTTTCCATGACGAATTGTGTGCCCTGCTCGGCGGCGATCAGGCCCCCCTGAACCTCGACCCGCCCGGCTACATCCTCGTCTGCGGCCTGAACGGCGCCGGCAAAACCACCACCTGCGCCAAACTCGCCCGCCGCCTCAAAAAAGACGGGCAACGCCCGGTCCTCGTCGCCCTCGACCTCTACCGCCCGGCCGCCATCCAGCAGCTCAAGGTGCTCGCCGACGACATCGGCGTGCCCATGTTTTCCCCGGAACCGGGCGAAAAAGACGTCCTCAAAACCGCGAAACGCGCCGTCGAGTGGCTGAAGTCCCAGAATGCCACCGCCGTCATCTTCGACACCGCCGGCCGCCAGGAAATCGACGACTCCCTGATCGAGGAGTTGAAACGTGTCGCCGCCTTCCTCCAGCCGGGCGAAACGCTGCTCGTCGCCGACGCCGCCACCGGCCAGCAGTCGGTCAGCGTGGCCACCCACTTCCACGAAGCCGTCGGCATCACCGGCCTGATCCTGACCAAACTCGACGGCGACGCCCGCGGCGGGGCCGCCCTCTCGATGCGCGCCGTCACCGGCCAGCCGATCAAGTTCATCGGGGTCGGCGAAAAGGTCGATCAGCTTGATGCCTTTGTCCCGCAGCGCCTCGCCGACCGCATCCTCGGCATGGGCGACGTGGTCGGCCTGGTCGAGAAGGCCGCTGAAGCCATCGAGGAAAAGGACGCCATGAAAATGATGGAGCGCATGAGCTCCGGGTCGTTCGACTTCAATGACTTTCTCGCCCAGATGAAGTTCATGCGGAAACTCGGACCGCTCGAGGGAATCCTCAGCATGATGCCTGGCATGAAGGGGCTCAAGGACATGAAGGTCGATGACACCAAGATGAAGCG